>CAZZZK010000001.1:0-1097 GCA_964658555.1 Vulcanimicrobiota bacterium
GATAAGGGCGTCCGCGAGATCGGTCGCGACGACGTAGCCGTCGTTCGCGCGCGCGTTCATCGCGTCCGCGTTCCAACGGAGATATTCGAACGCGCGCCGGAACGCGTCGAGCGTCGCGAGCGCGCGTTCGGTCCCGCGCACGACGAGCGATTTCGTCTCTTGGAGATCCTTGTGATAGGAGAGCGCGATCCCCGTCGTCGCGCCGACCGCACCCGCGAGCGCACCCATCACGCGCGCCGCATTGCCGCGGACGAGCTCGAACGGATCGGGATTGCGTTTCTGCGGCATGAGGCTCGAGCCCGTCGACGCCGCGTCGTCGAGCGTCGCATAGCCGAACGCGGGCGCGCACCAGAGCACGAGCTCCTCGGAGACGCGCGACGCCGAAACGAGCGCGCGCCCGGCCGCGTGCAGCAGATCGAGAACGACGTCGCGATCGCCGATCGCATCGAGCGCGTTGCGCGGCGGGCCCGCGAAGCCCATCTCGCGCGCCGCGAGCGCGGCGTCGAGCGGCAGCGTCGAGCCGCTGCACGCGCCCGAGCCGAGCGGCGAGAAACGCGTCGCGTCGTCGCGCACGCGCTCGAAGCGGCGCGCCGCGCGCGCGAACATCTCGGCGACCGCCTCGAGCCAGAACGCGAGCGCGATCGGCTGCGCCGGCTGCCAGTGCGTCGTCGCCGCGAGGAGCGTGTCTTCGGCGAGCGCCGTCCGCGCGCGATCGAGCGCCAGCCGCGCGATGCGGACGCACGCCGCGCGTCCCGTCTCCGCGCGGGCGCGAGCGTAGAGCGCGAGATCGGTCGCGACCTGATCGTTGCGGCTGCGGCCCGCGTGCAGCGAGTCGCCCGGGCCGGGCGCGAGTTCGCGAACGCGCGCGTCGACGGCACCGTGGATATCTTCGAAGCCGCCCGCGCGCGCCCACGGCCCGAAGGCGCCGCTCGCGATCTCGTCCGCGACGAGGACGAGAGCGTCGTCGAGCGCCTCAACGAGCTGACCGGCGGGACCGGGATCACCCCATTCCCCGTCATCATGCTCACCGGCCGCGGCGACGAGGCGATCGCCGTCCAGGCGCTCAAGCACGGCGCCGTGGATTACCTCGTCAAGGG
>CAZZZK010000001.1:1107-8770 GCA_964658555.1 Vulcanimicrobiota bacterium
GTCGCGTCGTCCGGCGCGACGATGCCGCCCGAGCGCAGCGACGCGACGTGCGCGCGCGAGCAGATCACGTCGAACGGCGCGAGCGCGAGATCGTCTTCGAGCGAAGATCCGAACGCGAGCAGCTGCGCGTCTGGCTCGGCCGCGAATCGGCCGCCCCACTGACGTGCCGCGGCGTCGTTCGAATCGTGTTGCGCGTCCATCGCCGTCGCCTTCGCGGTGCGGCGCGGCGAGTCTGCTACGAGCGCCGGCGCCTGCGACGCTCGGACGACGCGTCGTGCGACGGACGGCCGCGGACGCGCCGGAACGCGCGCGAGAAAGATGAACGGACGCCGGAGACGGAAGATCGCGACGTGTTCCCGCGATCCGCAGCCGCGTGCTTCCTCCTCTTCGCATCGATCGGCCCCGTGTGGGCGCCGCCGGTTCGCGCGGCGACGGGGACGGCGACGAACGCGAACGCGAAGCAAACGTCCGTCACGAGCGATCTTTCGTCGCTCGATCTCATCGAATTGCAGATCGGCTACTCGACGTTGCTCGCGACGTACTATCTGCCCGTCTCGCCGCGAACGCTCGTCGGCGGCGCGCGCACGGGCGTCGCGGCGTACCTCGTCGCGCGCGGAATCGCGAACGCGCCGCTGCCATTCGTCCCGGCGCGCGTCGATCGCTTCGGCGGCGACGACATCGTCGCACGCTACGTCCTCGGCGCGCTCGCACGATACGCAACGCGCGTGTCGGCGGACGGCCTCGTGCAGGCCGCGATCTCGGGCGAAGCCGCGGCGCTCCACGATCCGTACACGCTGCTCTTCCGTCCGGCCGCGCTCCGGAAATTCGACGCGTATCTCGACGGGGCGACGTTCGGCGGGATCGGCGCGAATCTCGCGATCGGCGCGACGGGCGCCGCGATCGCGGAGACCTTCGCGGGCAGCCCCGCCGCGAACGCCGGACTGCGCGCGGGCGATACGATCGTCGCCGTCGACGGGACGTCGGTCGTCGGAAAAGCGGCGGACGACGTCTCGCGCGCGCTGCGCGGCAAGATCGGTACGACCGTACGGCTCGCCGTCGTACATCCGCCGCCGGTCGCTCCGCAACGCAGCGCGGACGCGCCGCCGAACCCGCCAGCGCAGCGACCGCAGACGTACGTGCTCGTGCGCGCGAAGATCGTGCCGCCGCTCGTGGTCGCGCGCGTCCTCGCGGGCGGCGTCGGATACATCGCGCTCGCGCGATTCGGCGACGAGGCGGCGCGACAGGTGCGTGCCGCGATCGAGAAACAGCGAGCGGCCGGCGTACGCGCGCTCGTCCTCGATCTGCGCGGAAACGGCGGCGGCTACGGCGACGAAGCGAAGAAGCTCGCCTCGGAGTTCGTCGCATCGGGTCCGATCTTCACGACGCGCGAACGCGGCGGCGCGACGACGGTCGAGCGCGCGACGGGCGACGTCGCGTTCTCGGGTCCGCTCGCCGTGCTCGTCGACGGCGATACGGCGTCCGCATCGGAGATCGTCGCGGGCGCGCTGCGGGATACGCATCGCGCGACGATCGTCGGCGCGAAGACCTTCGGAAAGGGCGTCGTGCAGTCGATCTTCCCGCTCCCCGACGGAGCCGCGCTCAAGGTGACGACCGCCCGGTATTTCACGCCGTCCGGCCGCGATATCGATCGCATCGGGCTCACGCCCGACGTCTCCGTCGCGGAGCCCGCCGGCACGGTCCGCGGAGATCCCGACCGCGATCCCGCGCTCGCCGCCGCGCTTCGATCGCTCGCAGGCGCGAACGGCCCCGCGCCGGCTGCGAGCGCGATTCCGTAGGCGGCCTCCGGTTCCGATTTTCGAGAAGTCTGGCAATCCAAACGGCTACCGCGCGTGTGATTATCTTTACGGTCGGACGAAAGCAGAGGCCGGAATTCGCCGGAAAAGACCGGTGTGATACGGGCGCTCCTCTCCTCGGCCGGTTCGTTCTGCGTCGGCGCGGCGTGCGTCGCTCTCGCGGGATGCGGCGGATCGAGCGGCTCGAACGCGGTCCCGCTCGCGCAGGCGACGAGCATGCCGGTCGCGTCCGCCGCCGTCCTCACCGACGACTGGACGACGTTCATGCACGACAACTTCCGCACCGGATTCCAGGCTCAGAACACCGGCATCGACGCGACCTCCGCATCGAAGCTGACGCTGAAGTGGAAAGCGAATCTCGGCGAAGCGATCCTCGCGAGCCCGATCGTCGCCGGCGGAAACGTCTTCGTCGCGGGCGAGAACGGAACGGTCGCGGCGCTCGACGTGCGCACGGGCGCCGTGGCTTGGCGAACGAAGATCGGGCCGATCCGCATGACGCCGACGTATGCGGACGGCCTGCTCTTCGTCGGCACGGAGACCGATCCGGGACTCTTCTACGCGCTCGACGCGGCGACCGGGGCGACGCGTTGGCAAGCCTCCCTTCCCGGCGCGGAGCGCGGCGAGCCGGCCGTCAACGCGGGGACCGTCGTCGTCGGCGACGCGAGCGGCGATCCGCCGATCTGCAACCGCGGCGGCGTACACGCGTTCGCCGAACTGACGGGCGTCCCGATGTGGAACTGGCTCGTCGCGACGGGCTCGATCACCGGCGGCAGCTCGTGGGGTCCCGTCTCGTTCGACGGATCATCGTACGTCTTCGGGACGGGGAACGTCTGCGCGAACGGCGACGTCCGCACGGCGAACGGCGTCGTCCGATTGGACGCGAACGGTTCGCCGCTCTGGGAGAATCCGATCGCGATGTACGCGGCGAGCGACGACGACGTCGGGAGCGGGATCCTCGTCACGGGCAGCGACGAGATCGCGATGAGCAAGAACGGTTCGCTCTACGATTTCGATAAGACGAGCGGCGCGCAAAAGTGGAAAACCGCGATCGGTCGGCTCGACGGATACGGCGGCAGCAGCTCGCCCGGTACGGACGGCTCGACGATCGTCGTCGGCGGCGGCTACCTCGCGGACCCTACGAAGAGTTCCGCGCCGGGCGGCACGCTCGTCGGACTCGACCGCGGCGGCGGCGTGGCGTGGACGAAGAAGCTCGCGACCGCGTACCTCGGCGGAGCGGCGATCGCCAAGGGGATCGCCTTCGTTCCGGTCGACGGCGCGCTCGACGGACTCGCGCTCGGCAGCGGAAGCGTGCTGTGGTCGGTGCCGCTCTCGTCGGCGTCGTACGCGAGCCCGGCGCTGGTCCCGAGCGGCTTGTACGAAGCCGATCTCTCGGGCGACGTCTACGCGTTCGCGCTCCCCGCGGCCGCTACGAGCGCGGCGTCGAAGCGGTAAGCGCTCCGTCCCGCACGCGCGCTTCGAGTTCGATCGGCAACCCCCAGAGTGCGATGAATCCCTCGGCCGCATCGTGCTTGAAGCGGTCGCCCGCGCCGTACGTCGCGAGGCTCTCGTCGTACAGTCCGAACGGCGAGCGCGTCCCGTCGGCGACGGCGGTTCCCGCGTGCAATCGCAGCCGCACGCTGCCCGTCATCCGTCTCGCAAGCGAAGCGTTGAACGCATCGAACGCGTCGCGCAGCGGCGAGGGCCAGAGCCCGTCGTACACGAGCTCCGCGTATTTCTGATCGACCGTCGCCTTGAAGCGGAGCTCGTCGCGCGTGAGCACGAGCCGTTCGAGCGCCTTGTGCGCCGCGATGAGCGCGATCGAGCCCGGACATTCATAGACCTCGCGCGACTTCACGCCGATCACGCGATCTTCGACGAGATCGATGCGTCCGATGCCGTGCGCGCCCGCTCTCGCGTTGAGCGCCGCGACGAGCGCCGCGCCCGACCGGCCGTCGTACGACGGGATACCGTCTTCGAAATCGATCACGACGTGCTCGGCATCGGAGGGCCGGTCGGCGGGCGATGCCGTCCACGCGTACGCGTCTTCGGGCGGCGCGTTCCACGGGTTCTCGAGGACGCCCGCTTCGATGCTGCGGCCCCAGAGATTCGCGTCGACGGAGTATGGCTTCGCCGCGGTGTGCGCCACCGGAACGCCGTGCTGCCGCGCGTAGAGCATCGCGTCGGGCCGCGAGAGCGGCTCGTCGCGTAGCGGCGCGAGCGTCGCGATCGCGGGATCGAGCGCCCGCACCGCGAGCTCGATGCGAACCTGATCGTTGCCCTTGCCCGTGCAGCCGTGCGCGACGGCATCGGCGCCGAAGCGGTGCGCCGTCTCGACGAGCAGCGCGGCGATGAGCGGCCGCGAAAGCGCGGCCGAGAGCGGATACACGCCCTCGTACATCGCGTTCGCATGCAACGCCGGATAGGCGTACTCGGCGATGAACCGCTCCTTCGCATCGACGAGCAGCGCGTCGTACGCGCCGAGCGCGAGCGCCTTCGCCTTCACGGCGTCGAGCGCGGCGGTCGCTCCCGCACCCGCGGTGCCGTCGCTCTCGCCGAGATCGAGCGTGAGCGCGACGACGCGGTGCCCGGCGAGGGCGTATTTCTTGAGCAGGACGGAGGTATCGAGGCCGCCCGAATACGCGAGGACGATCGTCTTCACAGGGGATTCTCCGAGCGCATATCTTCGAAGCGCTGTCTGACGACGGGAAGTTTGGCCGGATCTTCGAGGATGACGAGCACGGTATCGTCGCCGCCGAGCGTTCCGAGGATCTCGGACCACTCGGCTTCGTCGATCGCGGACGCGACGAGCATCGCGCTGCCCGGCGGCGTGCGGAGCACGATCTGATTGAGGCTGCCGCGCACGTCGCGCACGAGTTCCGCGATGACGCGATGCAGCCGGCTCGCGTAGCCGCGGCCGAGGCCGGGCTCGACGTATTTGAATTGCGTGCCGGCGCCATTGCCGTTCTTCAGGGGGACTTTCACGAGGCCGAGATCCTTGATGTCGCGCGAGACGGTCGCCTGCGTGACCTCGTAGCCCTGCGACTCGAGCAGTAATGCGAGCTCTTCCTGCGAGTGGACGGGCCGCGTCGCGATGAGCGAGAGGATCGCGCGCTGACGGGTGGTCTTCACGACGGCAATCCTCGCAGATCGGTGAGCAGCGCGAGCAGCAACGCTTTCTGCGCGTGCAGGCGGTTCTCGGCCTGATCGAAGACGGCGCTCTGCGGGCCCTCGATCACACCGTCGGCGATCTCTTCGTTGCGGTGCGCGGGCAGGCAGTGCATGAAGATCGCGTGCTTCGCGGCGGCGGACATCAGGTCGCCGTCGACGCGATAGGGCCGCAGCACCGCGGCGTTGCGCTCGGCGAGATGCTCCTCGCCCATCGACGTCCAGACGTCGGTGTAGACGATGTCCACGTCGCGTACCGCGCGGACGGCGCTCGAGAACGCGCGGACCGTCGCGCCGTGCGGTTTCCCGAGCGATTGCAGGTGCGCGAGGAACGCTTCGCTCGGGCGGTGCGTCGGCGGGCAGCCGAACGTGAACGAGATCCCGAGCAGCATCGCCGCCTCCGCGAGCGACGCGGCGACGTTATTGCGGCCGTCGCCGACGTAGGCGAGCCGCAGCCCGGCGAGCGTCCCGAAGCGTTCGCGGATGGTCAGCATGTCGGCGAGCGCCTGACACGGATGGCCGGCCGCGGAGAGGCCGTTGATGACCGGCACGGTTGCGGCCGCCGCGAAGCGCTGCAGCGGCGCGTGCGCGTGCGTGCGGATGACGATCGCGTCGACGTAGCGGGAGAGGACGCGCGCGGCATCCTCGGGCGTCTCGCGCGACCCGACCATGAACTCCGAGCCCTGCGCGAAGAGCGCGTGGCCGCCGAGCTGCGCCATCCCGACCTCGAACGAGACGCGCGTCCGCAGGCTCGGCTTCTCGAAGAGCATCGCGAGCGATTTGCCGCGCAGGAAGCGGAGCTGGTCGGAGACGCGCGCGCCCTTGAGGTGCGTCGCCACGACGAGCAGCGAGGCGAGCTCGCCCGAGTCGAAGTCGGTGACCTCGATGAAGTTCCGTCCGCGAAGCGGTGCTTCGGGCAACGACGCTAGCATGCCGTATATTTATGCATAACACGCATAAAAATGCAACATCGGGTTTGCCGCGCCGCCTTCGGCATTCCGGCCGATCGTCGACGTCGATTCGTCGGACGGAAACGTCGGGAACATCCGGAACGATTATCGTGACGCCGTTTCGGACGATCCATCGCCCACGAACACCCAGTTTGTCGAATTCATGACCGATTTTCGAGCCGTCGTCGAGCACGGCTTCGCGAGCATGCAGGCGTATCGACGGCCGTTTCGAGCAGCCGAAAAGCTGAGCCGCCGATCGCCGCGGGATCGCTACGGCTTCGCGAACCTCCGCTCGATGAGATAGTCGCGGATGCCGTCTCGCCAGGACGGCATGCCGGCCGCGAGTCCCAACGCGTCGAGGGCCGCATGCGCGAGCGCCGAGTAGCGCGGGCGTCGGACGAGCGACGGGAATGCGGCTTGCGTCGTTCGCGAGAGTTCCGGCTCGAGGCCCGCTTGCCGGAAGATCTCGCTCGCGAAATCGAACCACGTGCACGAGCCGGCGTTCGTAACGTGATAGGTGCCGTACGCATCCGTCGTGACGACGTTCGCGATCGCGCGCGCGACGTGTCGCGTATACGACGGCGAGAACGTGACGTCGTCGACGACGCGGAGCGGCTTGCCGGCCGCGGCGCCTTCGAGCATACGTTCGATGAACGTGTAGCCCTTCGTGCTGCTGCCGCGAACGCCGTAGAGTCCGCTCGTGCGGAAAACGAAGTGCTTCGCCGCCGAGCGCCGCACGAACAGCTCGCCCGCGAGCTTCGAGATGCCGTAGGCGTTGATCGGATTCGCGGCGTCGGTTTCGCGATACGGCCGGTCCGTCTCGCCGTCGAAGACGTAATCGGTGCTGACGTGCGCGAACGCCGCGCCCGCGCTCGCGCACTGCATCGCGAGTGCGTCGACCGCGAGTCCGTTGACGGCCATCGCGCGATCGGGCCGCGTCTCGCAGAGCTCGACGTTGTGAAACGCGGCCGTGTTGATCACGAGTTCGGGCTCGTACTGCGCGAGCAGCTTCGCGATCGCCGACGGCCGCTCGATATCGAAAAGCGTACGACTCGCCGCGACCGGCGCGTGTTCGGCGAGCGCATCCACGAGATCGGACCCGAGTTGCCCTCCCGCTCCGACGATGACGATTTTCATGCGTGGTTCCGTTCGCCGGTCGGCGTCTCGTCCGTCTTTTGACGCGCATCCGGCGGCATCTGCGATGCACACGTGTCGGCAATACGCGAATCCGGTGATCGATCCGCACCAGGCGAATCTCATCGCTATGCCGCCGCGCACGCACGTCGGTGGTCGGTTCGCGGCCGAGCTCGAAGCGCTCGGCGTGGGGAGGCGGCCGATCCACGACGCAGCGGCGGCCGCGGCACCGTAACACGTTGCGGATCGGCTCGGCTACGGTTCTGGCGTGACCTGCGAGTGCGGCGGCCGGACGTTCGGCAAGAGATAGAATCCGCGCTGATCGGCGGCGACGAGCCCGACGGCGATCGCGGCCGCCACGACCGGTCCGTGCCAGGGCTGCTCGATCTCGAAGCCGCTCGCCGCGAGGGACGGCTCGCGCGCTTCGCGCGCGACGGCCGGCGCCGCTCCGGCGTCGGCGACCGCCCTCGCCGATGGGCGGAGCCGAGCCCGTAACATCCGCTGTCTCAACGCCCGCTGCCGAATGCCGTCTTCTCCCCCTCGGTCCTGGCCCGCCGATCTGCGCCATCCGGACAATCCCGGCGTCGTCGAATGGGCCGA
>CAZZZK010000001.1:8780-30112 GCA_964658555.1 Vulcanimicrobiota bacterium
CCACGGCCGGCGTCGGAAGACGGTAGCGGACCGTCGCGTTCGCGATGCGCTTTCCGTTCGCGAACGCGAAGACCGTCAGTCCCGGGCGACGCGTGTACGGATCGGCGATCCAGCCGCGCAGACGGAGCGTCGTGCCGCCGGTCGTGCGCGCGAGTTCGGGCGCGGCGATCGATCCGAGGGCGTCCGGATGGATGCGCGGCAAGTCGTCGAGCATCTCCGCGCCGAGCAGCGACGGGCCGAGGACGAGACTGTGCGAGACGAGACGCTTCTCCGGCACGTGCGTCGGCCGGACGATCTCCGCCGCGACGAACGCGACGGCGATCGCGGCGAGCGCGGCCCGCGCGCCCGTCACCGTCGCGCCGGCATGTCGCGCACGACGGCGGCGGCACCCGCGCCGAGAACGAGCCACCACAGGTCGCCGACCTTCGGGAAGAACGTCAGCGTATCGAAGATTTCGTGGACGGCGAGCGCGAGCGTCCCTGCGGCGACGCCGACGGTGAGCGCCGAACGCCGCGCGCGGAACATCGTTACGAACGCGGCGACGAAGATCCAAACGGTGGTGGCGAAGAGCGCGACGCCGCCCTCGGCGAGCGACTGCAGGTACACGCTGTTCGCGTGCGTTCGGACGCCGATCAGGCCGACGGTCGGCGTGAGGAATTCGTAATTCCCCGCGCCGACGCCGAGGGCGGGGTCCCGTGCGAACATCCGCCACGCCGCGCGCCAGAGGACGCCGCGGCTCGCGAGGCCGTTCTCGGCGCTGCTCTCGTCCGTACCGCCGAGGCGCGCGGACGCATCCGCGAACGTCGCGGCTCCCGCGGAAAGATAGACGGTCGCGAGCGCGGCGATCGGGACGACGAGGTACGCGAGCGCGATGCGGGCGCGGCCGATCGTTTCGCCGCGCCACGCGAACGCGACGACGAGAAGCAGGCCGGAGGCGAGCCCGAAGCCGCCCGCGCGCGAGATCGTCAGCGCGTCGACCGCGACCGCGACGATCGCGACGGTGCCGTACGCGTACGACGGCGCCCCGAGCAGCGCGCGCGCGGCGAGGAGCGTCGTCGCGACGTCGAGATAGCCGGCGAGTTGGTTCGGCCCCTCGAGGGGGCCCGCGATGCGCGGCACGATCTTCCCGTGCACGAAGAGTCCCGAAGGCGCGATCGTGAACTCCTGAACGATCGCGACCGCGCAGACGAAACCCGTCGCGATCGCGAGCGCGCGCCAGAAGAGACCGTCGTCCGCTTCCGCGGCGAACGCGAGCAGCGCGCATACGAAGATCGCGAGATACTCGAATGCCTTGAACGTCTCGCGCGCGACAGGATCGGCGAACGTCGCCGGCACGAGCGTCAGCGCGGTGACGACGACGAGCGCGATCGCACCGCCCGCGAGGGCGCGGACGCGCGGATCGCGCAGCGGTTCGAGCGACGTGCGATTGAGTGCGAGCCCGACGGCGAGTCCGACCAGCACGGCTTTGGGCAGCGAGACCGTCGTCGGCCCCAGCCGATGCGCGAAATCGAACGGGATCGCGACGAGCACGAGCGCCGCTCCCGAACTCGCGCGTTGCAGGGTCGCGACCAGCGTAACGACGGCGGTCAGCACGAAGAGCGTCGCGACGAGCGGCCCGGTCTCCGGAACGTTCGGGATCGGGACGACGACGCGCGCGCCGAGAACGGCGGTCAGCGCGTCGATTCGACCTCCGCGAAGAGCGGTGCGGCGGCATCTTTCGACGACACGCGCGCTTCGCCGACGAGCGGCCACGCGATCCCGATCTCGCCGTCGTCCCAGCGGAACGCGCCTTCGGTTGCGGGGTCGTAGAGCGCACCGTGCTTGTAGGCGAAGACGACGTCGTCGCTAAGCGCGAGGAAGCCGTGCGCGAAACCGGCGGGAACGTAGAGTTGCCGGTGGTTGTGCTCGCTCAGGTAGAAGCCTTGCCACCGTTTGTATGTCGGCGAAACGGGCCGCATGTCGACGATCGCATCCCACACTTTTCCGCGGAGCACGTTGACGAGTTTCGACATCGCGCGATCGAAATGCATGCCGCGCACGACGTTGCGCGTCGAATAGGAGACGCTGTCCTGCACGAACGTATCGCCAAGGCCGAGCGCGCGATACTTCGCCGTCGAGTACGTCTCTTTGAAGAAGCCGCGATCGTCCTCGTAGACATCGGGAACGAAGATGCGGGCCTCGTCGAAGATCGTTGCGGCGGTCGCGATAGCCATCACGCGCGGCTTCGGGCGGCGTCCGGCGCTCCCTCCGAACGCCGAACGACGGCGTCGCAGAGCGCGCGCGCGTGCCCGACGTCGACGTTCGCACGCCGCACGAAGAGCTTGCGCCAGTGGGCTTTGCCGCTCACGCGCGCGATGAGATCGGACGCCGCCCGCGCGTCGACGAGGCCGGCGTGCGTCCGCACGAACACGGTCGGCGTCTCGGACTGGCCGAGCGGCAGGCGATGCATGAGTTGTTCCTGCGAATCGGCCCAAACGTCGGACGGGTCGAACGCGGCGAACAGCGCCGCGCGGCACGCTTCGAAGGTCGAAAGATCGCGCTCGGCGTTGAACTCCGCGACGAGCGCGTAGAGCGTCTGCCGGTTCCTGACCGCGGCCGCATCGGCGCCGGCGGCGTCGCGCATCGCGTCGAGCGAGCGAAAGTCGTCCCACGCCAAGAAGACGTCGATCGCGTCGAGCGCCCGCGGGTCGGGCCAGATCTCCTCGAGCGCGCCGTGCAGGATCCGCTCGAACTGACGCGTCGTGTGATGGAAGTACACGGTCGAGAACATCATGTAGCGCGCGAGAACGAACGACTCGAGCGCGACGACGCCGCGACCGTCGACGCCGAGTACCGGCCGGCCGTCGCGTTCGAAGATGCGCAGCGAGCCGATCAGTTGATCGGCGTCGTATCGTCCGCTAACGACGCCCGTGAAATAGGCGTCGCGCAGCAGATAGTCCATCCGATCGGCATCGAGATTGGGACCGCTGACGAGTTCGCGGAGCACGGGGTAGCGCGATTGCGGCTCTCCCATCACGAGCGCGACGACGTCCGCGCGATCGACGTCGAGGGCGTCGAGGGCGTTCGCGATCTCCGGAAGCGCGAGGATCGCCCGCGTGCGCGCCTCGTGACGGACGCCGAGGACCGCCTCGCAGGCGTGGCTGAACGGGCCGTGCCCGACGTCGTGCAGGAGCAGGCTCGCGCGCAGCAGCCGGCGCTGCATCGCGTAGTCCGCCTCGTTCGCGAAGTACGACCGATCGCGTGCCGCAAGCGAGCCGAGGATCCGGTCGCCGACCGCGAGCGCGCCGAGCGCGTGGCCGAAACGCGAGTGTTCGGCGGCCGGAAACGCGAGGAAGGCGAGCCCGAGCTGCCGCAGCCGCCGTAAACGCTGCAACGGTTCGGCGTTGAGGAGCGCGAGTTCGCCGTCATCGACTTCGATGAAGTGGTGAACCGGATCGAATATGCGTTTCATCGCGACGCGCAATGCCTTCCCGTTCGTGACGGCGATTCCGGCTCGTGCCGCATCACGCGTCGGGCGGTCCGCGCCGCGAGCGCGCAGAAGCCGCGTTCGTGACGATCGTGCTGAAGTACGGCGGGAATGCGATGGCGGCGCCGGGCGAAGCCGATCCGCTGCTCGACGACGTCGCCGCGCGGGTCGCCGCGGGCGACCGCGTCGTCGTGGTGCACGGCGGCGGCCCGCAGATCGACGCGGCGCTCGCGCTTCGCGGGCTCGCGCCGCTGCGGGTGCGCGGCCTGCGCGTGACCGACGGCGCGACGCTCGACGTGACGGAGATGGTCCTCTGCGGGGCGACGAATAAGGCGCTCGTCCGCGCGCTCGCACGGCGCGGCGCACGGGCCGCGGGGATCTCGGGTCAGGACGGCCGGACGCTCGTCGCCCGCGATGCGCCGCCGATCGACGGCATCGCGCTCGGATTCGTCGGCGAGATCGAGCGCGTCGACGCGTCGCTCGTGATCGCGCTGCTGTCGGCGGGATTCGTGCCGGTCGTCGCTCCGCTCGGGATCTCGGCTTCGAGCGAACATGCCTACAACATCAACGCGGATACCGCGGCGGGTGCGATCGCCGGGGCGCTGCGTGCCGACGCATACGTGGTCGTGACGAACGTCGCACGCGTGCGCCGCGTCGTCTCCGATCCGGCGAGCGGTATCGCGCGGCTGACGGTCGCGGAAGCCGCGGCGCTGCTCGAGGACGGGACGTTCGACGGCGGCATGCGCCCGAAGATGCAGAGCGCGCTCGACGCACTCGCGCGCGGCGCGCGCTCGGCGATCATCTGCGGCGGCGGCGCCGGTGCGCTCGAACGCGGTTTGCGCGGCGAGGGGACGACCGTCACGGCGGCCTAAGACGCTCGGATGCGCGTACTCGTGACCGGCGGCGGCGGCTATATCGGCGTCGTCCTGTGCCGGCAACTCCTCGAGGCCGGGCACGTCCCGGTCGTTCTCGATCGGCTTTTCTGGGGGCGCGCGCCGCTCGCGGGAATCGACGTGGAGATCGTGCAGGGCGACCTGCGCGAGTTCGACGACGCCTGGCTGGACGGTATCGAGGCGGTCTGCCATCTCGCGGGGCTCTCGAACGACCCGACGGCCGAGTACAATACGGAAGCCAATTGGCAGATGAACGCGCTCGGGACGGAGCGCCTCGTCGCGCGCTGCGCGGCGCGCGGTGTCGAACGCTTCACGTTCGCATCGAGCGCGTCGATCTACGACAGCGACGCGTCGTCCCGCGAACTCGATCGATCGCCCGTCATGTGCGACGAAGAGACGGTCGTGGCCCCGCGCGGCGCGTATTCGCTCTCGAAGAAATTCGCCGAAGACGTCGTCCTGCGCGCGACCGGCGACGGATTCGCGCCGGTCGTCTTCCGGCAAGGGACCGTGTACGGCTTCAGCCCGCGCATGCGTTTCGACCTCGTCGTCAATACGTTCGTGAAGGATGCGGTCCTACGGCGCAAGCTCTCGCTGCACGGCGGCGGTTGGATGTGGCGCCCGCTCGTCGACGTCGAGGACGTGGCGGCGGTTCACGTCCTCGCGCTGGGCGCCCCGGCCGACGCGATCCGCGGTCAGATATTCAACGTGCTCGAGGAGAATTATCAGATCCGGCAGCTGGCGATGCTCGTCGCCGGTTCGCTCGGACTCGTCGAGCCGCCGATCCGCGTCGAGCTCGTCGAGGCGCCGTTGCCGAGCTTGGTGCGCAACTACCGGATGAGCAACGCGAAGCTCAGCCGCGTGCTCGGCTTCACGCCCTCGCGCACCGTGCTCGAATCGGTGCAAGCGATGCTCGAACGATTGCCGCTCGGCGATCCCGAGCCGTTCGGCGATTCGCGCTATTACAATATCCGCTGGATGACGCTGCTCGAATCGGTCCACGCGGAGCAGCGCGCGTTCGCCTCGATCTATTGAACTAATCGAGCGGACGGGTTGCCCGACGATCAGCGCGAAGGTTTCGATGATGAGGGATAACGAGCAGAAGACCGACGCAACCGCAGCACTTTTGGCAGCGCTCGTCGGCGGTGCGTCCGCTCGCGGCCGGATCCTCGACGTCGGTTGCGGCAACGGCACGATGCTCGCATCGTTCTCCGCTCACGCCCGGTCGCTCACCGGTGTGGACATCGACGCGTCGCTGCTCGAGCGCGCCCGAATGCGACTGCCCGAAGCCGACCTGCGCGTCGCCTCGATCGTCGACGGATTACCGTTCGAGAGCGCGTCATTCGACGTTGTTCTGTTTTGCGACGTCATCGAACATCTGCACGCGCCGATCGATGCGCTTCGGGAGCTCGCTCGCGTCGTGGTTCCCGGCGGCGACGTGCTAATCACGACGCCGAACGCGGGGAGCCCGATTCGCCGCCTCCGAGGAAAGGGGTGGTTCGGATTACAAGATCCGACGCATCTCTACTTCTTCGATCGATTCTCGCTCGAGCATCTCGCGAGCAAGGCGGCGTTGCGTCCGAAAAAAACAACGACGGTCGCCTTTACCGGAAACGTACAGCTCGATCGCGCGATGGCCGCCGCCCACGCTGGCGGGACGCTCGCGATGGTCGCGGGATCCGCCGCACGCGGCTGATGACCGCGCGCGGGGCGGCGTCCGCGATCGAGCTCCTCGCGGCCATCGCGCTCGCGGCGATCGCCGTATCGGCACTTGTTCCGGGAGCGGGCGTCCCCGCGCTGCTCCAAGATTGGCAATGGCCGTCGCTCTCCGCGCAAGCGGGCGCCTTCATGACATCGGGCATCGAAGCGTGGCACCGCGGGGGCCTCGGCGAGCCGGCCGTCTATCCCTCGCCGTGGTTGCCGTATCTCGTCGCGGGTCTCGCGTGCCTCGCCGTCGGGCCGCATTACGCCGTCGTTGCGATCCTGTGGGCGCTGATCGTCTGTTCGTTTCTCGGCGTGACGTCGCTCTGTCGAACGTTTCAACTGCCGCGCGTCGCATCTTCGGCGGCGGCTGCATTCTACGCGGCCGCACCGAGCGTTCTAAATTTCGTTCACGCCGGCCACTGGCTCGAGTTGTGGTCTTACGCTCTATTGCCGGTTGCGCTCGCGCGGCTTCGCCGTCCGGCGTTCGCCCGAAGTTTCCTCGTCGACGGCGTCGTCATCGCGCTCGCGTGCGCGCAAATTCAATACGTCGTCATGCTGCCGTTCTGCGCGCTCGTCCTCGGCGTGCAACGGACTCGCGCCATGCTGGCGCCGACAGCACTCGTCGCGGTCGCCGTCATCTCGCCGATGTTTGTACTCGGTCTTATCGATCCGACGCGCGCGTCGCTCGACGTCTTTCATCCGTATGCATACTGGGTGGACTCGTTGAGCGCGCCGGTCGCGTGCACGCTTCGCGCGCTGTGCTACATCGGTGGATACGATGCGTCGCTGAGCGCGATCGTTCGCGGCGCGCTCTTCGCCCCGCTCGCACTGGTAGTCGCAGGAGCAATGTACTGTTCCGCTGGCCGGAAGGCACTCGTCTTGCTCGTCGCATCGTCGCTCGTCGTCGCGGGGACGTTCACCATCCTCGCACCGATGTGGTACGCCGCGTTCGACAAGATCGACGCATTCGCCGTCTTTCGCGAGTTCTATCACGCCTCCGCGATCGTCGAGCTGGCCACGGCGCTCGGCATCGCCGCCGGCCTCGCGGCGCTGGAAGCGTTTCGGGCTCGCCTATCGCTTCCATTCGCGATCGGAACCGTCGCGCTCGCGACGACGATCGCGCCGTCGATCGCGAGTCGCGTTCCCGAACCCGACCTTCGCGATCAGACGGCACGCGTCGTCGGCGGCGAACGCTTCGGGATCGCGGACGAAGCGGCACCCTGGAAGATGGGCGAATCGACCGCGGGATATCTCCCGTTCGTCATCGGCGATGCGACGGATGCGTTCGTAGGTGGGGTGCCGCTCAAAGCGCCGATCCGGCTCGCCGAGAGCTTCGCACGCCGCTGCGATATACGCGCGTCGAAGGCGATCTACGAACGTGCGGCGGTGGCAAGGGTCATCCAGCTGCCCGACGTTTCGTCGGCGTCCGACAGATCGATAGGGCGCGCGTGCTCGGTCGGTGCTCTGCGGCCCGCCCCCCGCCTCGATGCGCCGTACGCGATCGTGCGTTTTCCGATCGGTCCCGATGCCGCTCGGATCGATCCCGTATCGACGGACGTCCGCCTCGACAAACTTTCGACGTCACCCGCGGCCTCGCGAGCGTGGGCGCGCACCGCGCTCGCACCCGAGCTTCCGCAGTGGATAGACACCGAGGATCTCGGACTCTATACTCTGCTAGCGCGTGCGACGCTGGCGATCCCGCCTGCGAACGTCTTGGCGGGCGATGCGAGCGGGAAGATGCGGGCGCGCGGCTGCAAAATGCGAGCGCGCGTCGACGCGCATTTCTCGTTATTCTCGTGCGAGAGAGATCCGGAGTTCACCGGCGCGCCGCCGCTCGTCGTAGCACGCGTTTTTCGCCGCGAGCCGAGCCCTCGGAAGATATTCGCAGCCGCACCCGTAACTATCGTGGAGTCGAGTGCGACTCATCTGAAAGCGAACGTCGATGCTCCTCGCGGGGCGCTGCTGGTCCTTCGGGAACAATTCGATCGATTATGGCGCATCGACGTCCCGGCGCGGCATGTGCGAGTCGACGGGTTCTACAATGGGTGGATCGTCGCGCCCGAGACGCACGGCACGATCGACGTCACGTTCGTCGGGGAAGCGCCCCATGCCGCGTCGCTGACGCTATCGATCCTCGTCACCGTCGCCGCGCTTGCGATTGCGATCCTGCGACGCGTGTCGTAGGTCGTCCGTCGCCCGCTCCGCGCGTTCGATCGCTTCGGGCCATCCGAAGCGCATCGCCCACCCGCGCGTGCCCGATCGATCGCGCGTGCTCTCGAGATGGGCGAGGACGGCGTTCGCCATCGCCGCGACGTCGTGGAGCGGGACGAGGGTCGTGTACGGGCTCGCTGCGATGTGCTCGTCGTAGGCGCCGAGTGAATACGCGACGACGGGAAGCCCCGCGAGATGAGCCTCGAGCGGTACGATACCCCAGCCTTCGAACCAACTCGGAAAGACGCAGAGCCTCGCGTCGGCGTAGAGATCCCATTTCGCCGCTTCGTCGATCGGGCCGAGTACATCGACCGCGTCTCGAAGCCCGCGATCCGAGATCGCGCGTCGGAGCGTCGCACGCACGCTTGGCTCGATTGGGCCCGCCATCGCGAGGCGCGCGTGCGGGCGCGCCGTGCGGCATCGTTGCCACACGTCCAGCAGTTCGAAAATGCCCTTCTCGGCGACGTGGCGACCGATGAAAACCGCGTCGTAGCGCGGCGTCTCGCGTCGCGGTACGGCGAAATCGTCCGTGCCGACCGGAAAGCGCGCCGTCCGCGCGCCCGGGATCGCCGTTTGAAGTTCGCGTTCGAGATCCGCTGAGATCGTTACGATGCCGTCGGCGAAGCCGTGTACAATCCGATTGATGGTCCAAAAGCGCTGCCCGCGTACGTTGAGATTCATGAAGATCACCGGGCGGCGGCGTATGCGGCCGACGATCAGCGCCGGAATCGCGTTCGCTATGATCTCGCTCGCATGCGCAATGACGACGTCAAAATCTCGTGCTCGCAGGCCGGCGAATGTTGCCGCGACGATGTGGACGAGCCAATTGACGATCCGCGATGCGGCGAAGAGCCTACGATCGCGGGTGTAGAGACGCCGTTCGCGGAGGAGATGCACCGTCTCGATACCGGAAGCCGTCGGATCGATATCCGTCGTCTCGGAATCGACGATCGTATAGCGATAGCGCTTCCCCCCCTCAAGCAATCGGCGCGAGAGCAGGAACCCGCCGGCATGACCGCCCTCCGGCGGGTGCCACAAAATTGCAAGTGCTCGGACGGTCGGTGCGGAGGCCGGCGACGTTTTCAATTCGTATATTCGCATCCAATGTCAGATCCGATAACGGGAGAATCGACGAGCGCGTCGTGTTGGCGCTCGCGCTTCCTGCTGATTCCGGCGCTCCTCTTTGCGGCGATCTGGCCTTTCTTACTCGCGCCGTCTTCCTCGCTGTACATTCGATACGAAGACGCCGAGACGTTTTTCGATCCCGTCGGCAAACTGATTCGCACGCTCTCGCCGTGGGATGCAAGCCAGCATCTGGGCTTCGTCACTGGGCGCGCGATGATGTTTCTCTCCGTTCAGAGTTTTGCGTACGCCGCGCTTTCGTTCCTCGGGCCCAATTGGCTCGCGCGATTGTCGGGCGCATTCGTGCTCGTCGCTTCGTTCGCCGCGATGGCGCTCTATCTTTCGATTCTTCTGCGGCGGCGAGCTTCGCTTGCGACGATCGTCGGCAGTTTTTTTTACGCGATCAATCCGTTCACGGTGAGCCTGATCCACGACGGGTATTTCGCGCTCGTGACGCAGCTCGTAGTCTTACCGCTTGCGCTCGCGATCCTCGAACTCGGACGACGGCGAAGGTGGAGATACGCGATCGTTTGGGTAGGCGCACTTTTCACCGCAACGTCGTTCTACAACGTTCCGCTCGTCCTTATCGATTTCGGAGCGATCCTCGTGATGTACGGGCCGTCACTCGTGCGGTCGCTGCGCCACGATCGCGCGCCGCTCGTCGCGCTGGCGATGGTCGCGGCGGTCAACGCGTTTTGGATTGTGCCGCTCATCGTCAGTATCGGATTTCGTGCCGGCGGTTATCAGGATTCGGAAACGCGCGGTGACATCGATGTGACGGCGGGGTACGGATCCTTGACGAACGTTTTTCTGTTGCGCAGCTATCCCGAGATCTGGTCGGTCGGCTTCGATAACATTCGCGAATGTACGGCGTGCCGATTTTACGAGTCGCCCGGCTTCGTCGTCGCGATGGGACTCCTCTCGCTCGTCGCCGCGATCTCGCTGTACCGGTCGGGCCGGCGGCGATTGTTTTGGCTGCTGGTCATCTCGTTGCTGCTCGCGACGGGCACTCGGTACGGTAACGAGCTCATCGGTTTGCCCTACGAAACGATTCTTGGCTTACCGCTCGTCGGAAGCGCGTTTCGCGGAGCGGCGAAATTTCAATTTCTCTCCGCCTTTTGTGATGCGATCGGTATCGCCGTCGCGCTCGCGTCGGTCGAAAAGTCGATGCTCCGGGTCGCGACGTTGTTCGTCGCGACGCTCGTCGTGGGGTGGCCGATGATCTCGGGCGGGATCATCGAGCGATCGGTTCCGCTCGTGACCAAAGAAGCGATCCATGGATACGTCGCGTCCGACCGACCGAACCCGGCGCGCGTCGTCCCATTTCCGAATTTTTTAACGCAACCACCGTCCGCCTACGACCGGACCGCGGGCGAACGGCGGCCGCGCACCGGCGTCACGCTCATCCTGCCGAACAGTGATTTTTCGTATTACGACTGGGGCCTGTACGGAAACGACTTTCTTCCGACGCTGCTTCGCTCGCCGACGATCGAGCGCACGTATCTTCCCGAACCGACGGCGCAGGTGACCCAACTCCTCGATCGACTGGCCGACCCGGCGATCTCGCAATCCGAAGCGGACGCGATTCTGAGCGCGATGCGCGTGAGCGATATCGTCTATCGCGAAGATGCCCTCTTCGGCCGTAGCGCGCCGATGGGTCGGTACGGGTCGGTCTCGCGCCTGGACCCTCCGCTCGTCTTCATTCACCCGCGCAGGCAGCCGTTGCCAATGTTGCAACGGGCGCCACAGGTCGTCCAAGTCGCGGGCAATCTTGGCGACGTGCTTCGATACGATCAAGCTATGGGGCAGATCGGGCGAACTCTCGACGACGCTCCGTGCCCGACCGTCGATCCGATCGGCTTCGTGCCGGCGAGCGGGAACGTACGGAGAACGGCTCAATTTGAATTCGATGCCGGCTGTTCGGCTGCGGCGATCGTCGTCGTGTCGAGCCGCGACGCCCCGGCGGTTCGCGTGCGGTCGGTGCGCGTGCTTCACGGCAAGTGTGTCGGGCCGAGTACGCCGTTGGTGGCGTCGACTTCCGCGCCTGGCGTCGCCCGCTTCTCGCTCTCGCTTGTACCGGGTCCGATCTGCCTTGCCGTTCGAGCGCCGACGTTCGGAGCGCTTACGATTCTCGCGGCGGCGTCGGTGCTGACGCCAGCGAGCGAAACGAAATCAACGGCGAATTGGCCCGGAATCGAAAGGATCGCGGCGGGACGCAGTGCCTCGATCGTTTCTTATAATGTGGCGTCCGACGATTCGTTCGTGAGCGCGATCGTGCCGCTGGGCGCGCATCTTCCGCAGATTGGCGCCAAGTTTTTCGCAAACGGCTATGCAAACGGATACCGGTTGCCGCCCGGAGCGACGCTCTATGTCGTGCAAGTCGAGACGCTCGGCTTCGAGTTCGGCGCGCTCGTCACGACGGTGGCAACGCTCGCACTCGCGGTCCTTTGGCGGCGAAACACGCGGCGTCTGCGCATCGAATGAAACGCTTCGGGCGAACCGACGCTCATGACGGTGCGTTTTGCGCGTGGTTTCTGCGGGGCTGGTTCGTCGTCGCGGCACTCTTTTTCGCGATCGACGCGGTCGTATGGTCGCGTTCGGGAACGACGATTCAGCTGGCAGATACGTTCTATCCGTTCCATCCGCTCGATCTGATGCGTCGCTCTATGTGGAGTTGGAATCATCTCTACACGCCGTTCGGGCAATTCGATAACGATATGGGGCTCGTGCCGTGGCTGCTTATCAACGCGGTGCTTGGCCGCGTTTTCGACGCCACGCTCGCGCAAGTCGCGCTCTTGGGAGCAATCGCGTTTCTCGGCTGGGCAGGCATGCTACGCCTCGCGCTCGCGCTCGGTGCGCGCGCTCTCGTCGCCGTTTGCGTTGCGTGGCTCTACGCCGTCAATCCGCTGACCCAGCTCGAATTCGGGACGGCGATTTTGATCAACGTCGTCTTCTACGCCGCCTTGCCGTGGCTCTATTACGCGTTGCTAGTCGCGACGCGTGACGACGCCGAGCTTCGAGCACGCCTCCGGTTCGTGATCGTCCTCGCGAGTCTCGTCGTCGCACCGACGCTCGGGCTCAATCCGCCGATCCTCCTCCTGTTCGCCGCGGCGATCGCGATCTGGCTCGTCGCATTACGACTGCTCGGTACGATCTCGCGGACGTTCGTCGTCTGGTGCGTGAGCGTCGGTCTGCTCGTCCTCGGTGCGGCGCTCTGGTGGCTCGTGCCCGAGGCGATCGGCTTTCTCTCCAATCCGCCGGCGGCATCGCTGGCTGCGGGACAATTCGAATACCAGCGGGCGTCGGTCGCAAACGTCTTTCGGCTCAACTCTTGGTGGATCTGGAATCTCCCGGAATTTGTGAACGGCGCGGCGGAGTACGATACGACGCCGCTCGTGGTCGCGAGCGGCTACGCTCTCTTCGTACTCGCGCTCGTCTCGTTCGTCACGAACGGGCCTGCGCGCAGACCGTTCCTCGGCTTCCTCGGCGCGATCGCCGTGCTCTTCTTACTCGCGACGACGAGATACAATCCGCCGTTCGCGCCGCTCGTCGAAGCCTTGTATCGCGTTCCCCTGATGTTTCTCTATCGCGAATCGACGACGAAATTTCCGATCGTCGCCGTCGCATTACTCGCGATCGTCGCCGCCGCGATCGATCGATCGCGCAGACTCTCGGTCGGCGCTATCGGCTCTATCGCCATCTCCGCGATCGTCGCGACGATCGGAATCGTGTCGAGCGAGTTGCTCGTGCGCGGCGTCATTTTTCCGGTCGCAAGCATTTATTCACCGTCCGCGCACGTGGGAGCGGTCCCTGATTGGGAAGCCGTCCATCGGTTCTTCGTTCGGCGTCACGATGCTTCAAGCGTGCTCGTGCTTCCCGGCCATCCGCAATATCAAGTTCTGGCATCCAACGGTTTTCGCGGTATCGATATCATGCCGGCCGTCGAGATTCCGCGTCCGCTCGCGCTCGTCGGCGCGCGGCCGGGATACGTCGCGGAGCCGCACGCCCGGCGGTTCGGCGAGCTCGTCCAGCGGCTCGCGATCGAGGGTGATCGCCGCATGGAAACGCTGCTAGCTCAAAATGACGTTGGCTGGGTCGTTTTCCGGCACGATATCGACCGGACGGGCGACGCCGATGCCGATGCGACCGCTATCGATTCGCTCCTCGGACCTCCGGTCGAACGCTTCGGCTCGCTCGACGTCTATCACATCCCGAACCCGCGCGCGGCGGACGCGCGGGAATCCCTCGCTCCTTCGGACGTCGATCGATGGATTGGCGAAGCGCGCGGTCCCGACTCGCCGAGAACGATCGATCTCGCTTGGGACGCGCGCGCGGTCGTGCCGGTTGGCTCGCCGACGATCGGCTCGTTTTGGTTTTCGTCCGATCCGGATGTTAACGCGGAGAAACTCGTCGCGATCAATCCGACACGGCGCGACGTCATTTCCGACGTCGAGTATCCCGTCTTCATCGATAAGCCGACGGCGTTCGCCCTGCGCGTTGAATCGAGCGGCGGGGTTCGCTCGTACGAGAGTGCGCCGATCGATGGTCGCGGCGTCTACGAGGTAACGTTCGCGGGCGTCGTGTTTCCACCGGGTGGAGCGTACGTTCGGGTCGGCCCGATCGCATTCTCGCCGCAGGCCGTCGTTAGATTGCCGGCGCGCGCTCGAGATTTTTCGGAGAATGAGCCGCGGTTTCTGCGGATTCGATACGAGAGCCGGGCATTCCAGGCGCCATCGCGTTCCGCGACGGCGCGATACGCGGTACGGGATCTCACGTCGCTCGCGATCGGAAGGGCGACATCGTCGCCCGAGAACGTCGATTGGAGCCTTGTCTCCGTACGCACGCGCGAAGGTCGCGTCGTTTGCACGATACCGCTTTCCGCTACGCGCGACGAGATTAACCTCTTGCCCGCGCTCGAGCGTTGCTTCCGTTCGAACGGATGGTCATCGCAAGCGCTTCTCGCCGGCAAGGTCGAGCGTATCGCGGTCGTCGACGAGCCGCGCGCGACGCCTGTGTCGATCGACACGGGCATCCGGCTTGGCGTGCGCGCGCGCGATCCGCTCCCCTCGTTCATCGCGTCGAGCGAGCCGAAAGAGCGGCCGATTCCGCACTCGCTTCGAACACCGTTTTTATCGCGCTACGAGGGCGTCTCGCGCGGAGCGTATTTGGTGACGGATGAGCTTTTCAATCCATCTCAACTCGGCTCGATCGGTCTCCACGCGGAGCCGCATCTGCGCGTCGCGGGATGGCGCTCGGCCTGGGCGGCAGATCGCGACGGCGACGTTTGGACGATCGACGTTCCCAACATCGCCGAGTTAATCGCGATCGCCGCGGCGATCGTCATCGTTTCGTTTTCGGCTTTGGCGCTGCGGCGCGGTTGCGATAGTTCGCGCTATGTCGAACGAGCGATCTGAGCTTCGATCGCCTCTAGGAAAACGGCGGTCGTGCGTTCCCATGAGAATTCGGCCGATCGCGCCAGCGCACCGCGCTCGAGTTCGACGCGCAGTCGTTCGTCGCTGAGAACGTCGGCGAGTGCGTGCGCGAACGATTGCTCGTCGGGTACGACGATCCCGCTCGTCCCGTCGACGATCGCCTCGCGAACGCCTGGGACGTCGAAGCCGACGGCGGGCGTGCCGCTCGCGTTCGCCTCGAGGATCGTCATCCCCCAACCCTCCATCTCGGATGGCATCGCGAAGACCCACGCGCTGCGATAGAGTTCGGCCTTCCGCCACTCGTCGACCACGTCTTCGAACGTGACGCTTCGTTCGAGATGGAGCGACGCGACGAGAGCAGCGAGCTCGTCCTTCGATTCGCCGCCGCCCGCGATGACGAGTTCCGTTTCGGGACACCGTGCAAGTATGGCGGGCATGGCGCGAACGAGCACGTCGATGCGCTTGTACGGTTTGAGGCGGCCGACGGAAAGGATTCTAGGGCGCGCTGATTTCGGACCGGGCCGTAGCGTTGAATCGATACCCGCGTACGCGAGGTCGATGCGATCCGGCGCGACGCCGAGCGCTTCGAGATCCTGTTTCGTGTCTTTCGAGATCGCAACGTACCGCGCGTGCCGATATGCTAACGGCATCAGCGTGCCCTCGAGCCATTTGAAAACGGCCGCGAGAGCGGGATGCAGGTGTTTTTCGAAGACGCGCTGATGGACGTGGAAAACGAGTAGAATCGTCGCGGTGCGAGAGAAGAACGGCGAAAAAAACGGGATCCCGTTTTCGGCATCGACGATCGCGTCGAACGTGCCTCGATATCGACGCAGGTAAGCGAACGGTAGGAGCGCGTAGACGCTCGCGCGATTGCCGATCCGGCTGATCTCGATCGAATCGATCCGTTCCGTTGGGCTCGCGTCCGGATAGCCCGCCGTCAGCCAGCGAACGTCGTGTCCGAGGCGCACCATGCGTTTCGCGATCTCGTTGAGGTAGCGTTCCGCGCCGCCCGCCTGCGGATGGGAGATGTCGCGCCAATTCAGAATGAGGATGCGCCGCCTCGGCCCGATACGGGCATCGGCCGCGGCGTCGGCCGACATGAGAGCGTCTATCTGCGAGTCGCGGATTCGAACTTACTGTGCCTCTTGTAAGATCGTCTCCACGCGAGACGACGATAACATCCAGCCGTGTTCGAAGCGCCAGAAAAACGCGCTGTATCCGCAACGGCGCGCGGTGCGCTCGATGAGTGTCGATATCTCGTGCATCGTCAACCCGTCGATCGACGACGAATAAATCTTCGGTTTCGTCGAGAAGGCACTAAGATACGAACCGTTCTCGCGGACAAAATCGATCAGCACGTCGTACGTTCGATGCCCCGACTTCACATACGTCCAAGCGAATCTTGCGACGTCGAGCGGACCGGAGAGTCGTTGCAGATCGACTTCGTGACCCTGCTTGACGATCTCGTCCAGAAGATCTTGCTGTCTCGTCTCGAGCGGCTTTTTTGTGTGCAAAGCGAGGAACTTTAGGCCCGGTTTGACCGGAATGACGGAGGAGCGTGCGAGAAGATCGGCCCATGGAAGGTTCCGCAACCCGCTGTTCCGGACGAGCAGGCGCAGGAGCGCCCAGAACATCGACGACCCTGAGCGGATGAGTACCACTTTCGAATATTCTGGCACGTCGCCCCATGCGATCGGAATCTCGATCACGCGGCAGCGAAGCCTGCGAAGCGCCACAAGAAGATCCACGTCGAACGCGAAATTTGCGATCTCCAAACGCTCGAGAACGCGATCAACCGATTTGCGCTCGAACACCTTTGCGCCGCATTGCGTATCGCTGAACGGAAGCCCGAACATGATCCGTACGAGCATGTTGAACGCGCGGCTGGCGATTCTGCGACGAAGCGGCTGTCGCCGCGAGATCGTCGATTCCGGAAGCCATCTGGAACCGATCACGCCGCTAAGGCCGTCGTCGCGGCAACGGGCGAGCAGCACGTCGACCTGATCGGGCCGCGTCGATCCGTCCGCATCGACGAACGCGATATACGGCTCCGAACCTATCTTCAAGCCCGCTCGGACCGCCCCGCCCTTCCCGATGGGAGCGGCGATCTCGAGCAACTGTACGTTGTGATAGATGAGCGCGAGGCCGCGGACGATATCCGTCGTGCGATCCGTACACGCGTTTGCGACGACGAGGATGGTCGCGCGATCGCCGAAATGGGCGCATAAGGCGACGATCGTAGCGGCGATCTGCGCTTCTTCGTTTTTAGCCGGGATCACGATGCGCAAGATCGGACATGATCCAGCCGGCACCGAAGCTACGCCGTGTGCGATCGGCCGTGCATTATCGCAATCCGTAAAATCTCGCAGTTGAAACATCCGTTCGGTGCTCGACTCTCCACAGCAGAGCACCCGTCACAAGGGGTATTCCGACAGTTCGGCTTGCCGTCATTTCGAACCCTTGCTTTGAGGATGGCAAAACATCGTCGTCGCTCGAAACCGTGCCCCCGGACGGGCTCGTGGGATGCATCGCTGCATCGGCGGCGGATGCGCGACGAACGACCTCGAACGAAACTCGCGCCCGATGCGCATCGACCCCACCCAAATCCGCGAGATCCTGTCCCGCACCGATATCGGCGCCTATATCGGCACGCACGTGCAGCTCTCGAAGCGCGGGAACGATCTCGTCGGGCTCTGCCCGTTCCACGGCGAGAAATCGCCGTCGTTCCACGTCCATCCCGATCGCGGGTTCTTCAAGTGCTTCGGCTGCGGCGAGGGCGGCGACGTCATCAAATTCGTCATGAAGCTCGAGAACGTCGCCTTCCCAGAGGCGGCCCGCATACTCGCAAAGCGCTCGGGCATCGAACTCGAAGCGGAGTCGCCGGAGGCCGGCCGCATCCGCGGCGAACGCGAGCAGATCTTCGCGGCGAACGAGCTCGCGACGGCGTTCTTCGTCGCCCGGCTCCGTTCGGCACCCGAGGCCGCGGCCGCACGCGCCTACGTCGAGCGACGGGGCTTCGTGGGAGCCGCGGTCGAGCCGTTCAAGCTCGGCTTCGCGCCGCCCGGCTGGACCGGCCTGACCGACGAACTCTCCCGGAGCGGCGTCGATCTGGCCGTCGCCGCGAAGGCCGGGCTCGTCAAGGCGGGGCAGCGCGGCTACTACGATTTCTATCGCAACCGCCTGATGATCCCGACCTACGCGACCACGGGCGAGGTCGTCGCGTTCGGCGGCCGGTCGCTCGACGGTTCGGAACCGAAGTATCTCAACACGTCCACGACCCCGGTCTACACGAAGGGCCGCGGCCTCTACGCCCTCAACGTCGCGCGCCGCAGCGCGGCGAAGCTCGAGGCGCTCGTCGTCGTCGAGGGCTATCTCGACTGCATCGCGCTCCATCAGGCCGGTTTCACGAACGCCGTCGCCTCGCTCGGTACCGCGTTCACGCCCGAGCAGGCCGCCGAGCTGCGCAAGTACGCCGAACGGATCTTCCTGTGCTTCGACGGCGACGCCGCGGGCCGCGCCGCGACGGCGAAGTCGATCGAGCTGCTCGCGGCCGCGGGCGCGCAGCCGTTCGTCGTGCGGCTCCCCGCGGGCGAAGACCCCGACACGTTCGTCCGCGCAAACGGTCCCGAGGCGTTCGCGGCGAGACTCGAGGCCGCGCTCGATCTCTACGGCTCGCGCTTCAACGTCGAGAACGAGGTCGATCGCCTCCTCGAGCTCCGGCTCGCGCCGCAGAGCGCGATGGAGAAGCTCGCGGAGTATCTGCGCGCGAAAGTCGCGCCCGCCGAACTCGATCGGCTCCTCAGCGACGGAGCGACGCGCCTCGGCGTGCCGCGCGAGGAACTCCGCAAGCGCGTGTTCGCGCAGCGCCCCGAGCACTTCGCGCCGCGTGCGAACGGCGCGGCCGCGCCCGCGATCGGGGCGCGCCCCGCGGTCCGGCACGTCGCTCCCGCGGCCGAGCCGCCGTCGTTCGAGCGCGAGGTGCTCGCAGCGCTCGTCGACGAGCCGGCCCTCGTCGACGAATACGCCGATACGATCCCGCTCGAGGTCTTCCGCGAGTCGCGCTACCGCGACATCTACGCGACGCTCCTCGTCCACCGCCGCGAGCTCTTCGTCGCCTCCGACGTCTACGCGGCGCTCGGCGACGACCGCGACGCGATCGAGATATTGATCACGTTGCAGAAGCCCGACCGTTCGTCGCGGGTTCGCTTCCAGGATTCGAGCGCGCGCCGAGCGCATCTCGACCGCGTCGTCGAGGGTCTCATGGAAAGCCGTCTCGAGGCGAGGCGGCGCGAACTCGCCGCACGCATGGATGCGGCGTTCACCGCCGGCGCTCAGCCGGCGGCGGAAGAAAGAGACGAACACGACAGTTTGGTCGAAGAGTTGAATCGACGTAAGAAAAGGCGCCTCGGCGCACGCTAGGAGAGGGGAGGTGAATAGGACGAGATGGCGCGCAAAAAAGTAGCGGCGGCACAGACGGCGGACGGAGCTCCTGCGGTCCCGATCGAGGAGCAGATCAAACGGCTCATCGAGCGCGGCAAGAAACGCGGATCGCTGACGTACGAAGAGATCAACGCGATTTTCGACAACGTCGAAGACGTCAATCCCGAACGCATCGACGAGCTCTTCGAAGAGCTCGCGGCGGTCGGTATCGAGGTCGTCGAAGAACAGAAAGAAGAGAAGCCCGCCACGGACGAGAGTTCGGGCGAGGTGGTGGAATCCGTCCCCGCGGGGCTCTCGCTCGACGATCCCGTCCGGATGTACCTCAAGGAGATCGGCCGCGTGCCGCTGCTCTCGATGGACGAAGAGAAGCAGTACGCGATGGCGATCGAAGCGGGCGAACTCGAGGCGCAGAAAAACGGGCAGGCGCAGAACCGCGTCATCGAACTCGGCTTCGAATCGAAGCGGAAGCTCACCGAAGCGAATCTGCGGCTCGTCGTCTCGATCGCGAAGAAGTACGTCGGCCGCGGCATGCTCTTCCTCGACCTCATCCAAGAGGGCAACCTCGGCCTGATCCGCGCCGTCGAAAAATTCGATTACCGCAAGGGCTACAAATTCTCGACGTATGCGACGTGGTGGATACGCCAGGCGATCACGCGCGCGCTCGCCGATCAAGCGCGGACGATCCGCATCCCGGTGCACATGGTCGAGACGATCAATCGTCTCATCAAGATCTCGCGCCAGCTGCTTCAGGAGCTCGGCCGCGATCCGACGGTCGAGGAGATCGCGCACGAGATGGGGCTCACGCCCGAGAAGGTCCGCGAGGTTATCAAGATCTCTCAGGAACCGATCTCGCTCGAGACGCCGATCGGCGAAGAAGAAGATTCGCATCTCGGCGATTTCATCGAGGATCAGGAAGCGATCGCTCCGGCGGAAGCCGCCTCGGTCATGCTGCTCAAAGAGAAGATGGCGGACGTCCTCCAGAATCTCACCGACCGCGAGCGCAAGGTGCTCGTGTTGCGGTTCGGTCTCGAAGACGGCCATCAGCGGACCCTCGAAGAGGTCGGTCAAGAGTTCGGCGTCACGCGCGAACGCATCCGTCAGATCGAGGCCAAAGCGCTGCGCAAGCTCCGCCATCCGTCGCGCGGCAAAGCCCTCAAAGACTACTGGTCGAGCGAATAATCGATCGAAAGCGCCCCGGACGAACGATCCGGCGCCTTCGAGAACACGGGCCGAAGAAGCGGTCTATCCGATCGAGCGAATGTCCATCGAAAGCCAAAGCCCCGAGGTCGAGCGACGTCGGGGCTTTCTTCGTTCTCGCGATGACGCGATCGTCGCCCGTCGACGACGCGGCCGTCGTTCGTACCCGGCCGTGCGCGGTGCTACATCCCGTCGTCCGAGCTCTTCGGCGGCGAGACGGGCGTGACGCTCGGATTCTTATCGGCGAACGCCCCGAGGGGATTGGGAACGACCCAGAGCCCGAGATCCCAGATCTTCGGAAACGCGAAGACGAACTTCACGTCGCTCGGCGCTTTCGCGATCTTGAGCTTGACGAGATCGTCCGCGGTCGGTGCAGCCGGATCGCCGCCGATCGCGGCGACCTTTTTCGCTCCGGTCGCGCCGTAGACGACCGTATCGCCGCTCCCGGCGAGGCCGTAGTGCTCGTGGAGGCCGAATTTCTGCCAACGTGCCGGATCGACGCCGAAGAGCTTCGGCGGTGCCGCGTCCGTCTGCGGCACCGAATAGTCGGCGCCGAGCAGCTTCCCGTGGACGTCGAACCACAGCTGGCTCGGATGCGCGTAGTCGCTGCTCGTCCAGCTCTTGTTCGCGTAGCTGATCGCGCCCGTGTCGTCCTCGTTCGTGTACCGGATGTAGCCGGCTTGTTCGGCCGCTGCGGGGGTGGCGAACCGCGAGCGCAGATAGGCGGAAGCCATCGCGACGAACGGCGCTTCGGCCGCCGTCGGCTTGCCGGACGGCGCGGCGTCCGTCGCGGCGTGCGCCGCGAGCGGCGACGCGAGGAGCGCCGTCGCCGCCAGCGCCGTGAATATCGAGCGTTTCATGTCCTCGCAC
>CAZZZK010000002.1:0-17753 GCA_964658555.1 Vulcanimicrobiota bacterium
CGTGGGCCAGCATCAGCGGCGAGAATCCGAACGCGCCGACCGCGGCCGGGCGTGCGGCCGATGCCGGTATCGCGGATTTCGTCGACGGCGGCGACGACGTCTTCGATGCGAGCCCGGCCGACGACGGCTAGCCGCGACCTCCCGGCGCGTGATAAGTGCGTCGACACGTTTCTCTCACCTATTTTCGAAGCGAGGCGATATGGCGAACATTTTAGGCGGTATCCTCAACGGCGTTCTCGGCACGGCGACGGGGATGATCACGGGCGGACCCGCGGCCGCCGCGGCGCAGGGCCTCGGCGGCCTCTTCAGCGGCCTTTCGAACTCCAACGGCGGAAACATCAGTCTCGGCACCGATCCCACGATCGGTCTGCAGCAAGGGATGGACCGCGCCTACGAATACGAGAATCTCATCCTGCAAGGCCAAGAGATGGCGCATCAAACGCAGATGCAGATTCAATCGCAGCAATTCAACGACGTCCAAGACGAAAAATCGGAACAGATGCGCGAGATGAACACGCTCCGCGACGTCGCGATGAAGCAGCGCGAGTCCGACGACAAGATCGTCAAGGAGTTCATCAAAACCGCCGGCGGCGAATGAGCGTGGTGGCGAACGTTCGCCCGTCGCCGGAGCCCGCTCCGCCGTACGCGGCGCAGCCGGCTCCGGTCGAGCCTTCCCTCGACGACGCGGCCGATCCCCACGACACGATCGGTACGATGGCGCAAGAGCTCTCGCGTCGGGCCGCCGTCATCATGATCGCGCAGCAGACCGAACAGCAGGTGCTCCAAGCGAAGCTCGACCGGATGAAAGCGGATTTCAACGCGACGCAGGAAGAGCACACGGAACGCTTGCGCGAGATGAACGCGCTGCGCGATATCGCACTCGAGCAAGCGAAGAAAGACGACGAAGTTCTCAAGAAATATATCGCGATGATCTAATCGCCGCGATACGCGATGCGGAGAGGGTGAGACGGCGCCGGCGCGGAATTCGGACCGGCCGCGCTCTCCGCGGGCCATTAGCTCAGTTGGTTAGAGCGCATGCTTGATAAGCATGAGGTCCCTGGTTCGAACCCAGGATGGCCCACCAGTGAATCGAGTCGCCCCTTTCGCGAGGGGCGTTCTTTGATTGGGCGACTCGCCGCCCGAGCGAAGAGACGCGACGGACGCGCGTGAGATCGCCTTCGGCGTGGACGAGTCCAACGCTGATATCGCGCCGTCGCGATGCCGGCCCGCCTCGAGCGTCGAAGGCGCCTGGAATCGCCGTGAGGGAAGTCGAGATCGCTTTGAACGCAACGACGACAGTAGAGAATCGCCCCGACGTCCTGCTCGTCGGCGCCGGGATTATGAGCGCCACGCTCGCGCTGCTCCTGCGGGAACTCGACCCGACGCTCACGATCGAGATGCACGAACTCCTCGACGGACCGGCACTCGAGAGTTCGAACGCGTGGAATAACGCCGGGACGGGTCACGCCGCGCTCTGCGAGCTGAACTACACGCCCGAGAGAAGCGACGGCAGCATCGATATTTCGAAGGCCCTCGCCGTCAATACCGATTTCGATCTCTCGAGACAATTCTGGGGTTCGCTCGTAAGGCGCGGGGCGATCGCCGATCCGCAGTCGTTCATCCACGCGGTGCCGCACATCAGCTTCGTTCACGGCTCCGCGAACGTCGCGTTCCTACGCAAGCGGTATGCGGCGATGAGCGCGCATCATTGCTTCGAAGGCATGGAGTTCTCGGAAGACCCGTCGGAGTTGCGGTCGTGGATGCCGCTCGTCATGGAGGGGCGCTCGCCCGAGGAACCGGTCGCGGCGACCCGGATGGTCACCGGCACCGACGTCGATTACGGGGCGCTCACACGCGCGATGCTCGACGCACTCGCGCGCCGTAGCGGCTTCTCGGTGACCTATCGGAGCCGCGTCGAGGGTCTCCGTCGCGAAGGCGATCGTTGGTCCGTCCGCCTCAAAGATGCGCAGGGCCGGACGCGCGACGTTTCGGCGGGATTCGTCTTCCTGGGAGCCGGCGGAGGAGCGCTCCGTCTCCTGCAGCGCTCGGGCATTCCCGAAGCCAAGGGCTTCGGCGGCTTCCCCGTCAGCGGGATCTGGTTACGCTGCGACGAGCCGGGCGTCGTCGAGCGTCACGACGCGAAGGTCTACGGAAAGGCCTCGGTCGGTTCGCCGCCGATGTCGGTGCCGCACCTCGATCGGCGCCATATCGACGGCGGGCGGTCGCTCCTCTTCGGTCCGTACGCGGGCTTCACGACGAAGTATCTCAAGCGCGGATCGTATCTCGACATGTTCGCGACGATCGAGCCCGGCAACATCGGCGCCATGCTCGCGGTCGCTCGCGACAACGTCGATCTCGAGCGTTATCTCATCGGCCAGTTGCTCGAGACGCCGGCCCAGCGATTCGCCGCACTGCGAGAGTATTTTCCGAACGCGAAACCGGAGGAGTGGCGTATCGAGGTGGCCGGCCAGCGCGTCCAGGTCATCAAGAAAGACGCCGAGCGCGGCGGCGTCCTCAAGTTCGGAACGGAAACGATCGCCTCCGCCGACGGTTCGATCGTGGCGTTGCTCGGCGCGTCGCCCGGCGCATCGACGGCGGTCGCGATCATGCTCGAAGTTCTCGAGCGGGCGTTCCCGAAGAAATTCGCCTCGCAGTGGAAGGCGCGGCTCGCGGAAGACGTGCCCTCGTTCGGCCGTTCGCTCGCGAGCGACGCGGAACTCTGTCGGCGCGTCCGGCGCGAGTCGGCTGCGGCGCTTCGAATCGACCATGCCGGAGAGGTGGAACACGCCGTCCGCTGACCGTCCGGGCGGCGGTCGTCCGTGTTCGCGTGCGCCAGGATGGGCGGCGCCCTAGAGAAAAGGAATCCGTCGTCGGGGATGTAGCTCAGTTGGTAGAGCGCCAGCTTTGCAAGTTGGATGTCGTCGGTTCGAGACCGTCCATCTCCACGAAAACGTAAAACGAGGCCGCGCGTATCGCGCCGGCCTCGTTTTCTATGAAATCCCGCCCGTCGTTCTTCGCGCCGGTTCGGAAGCGAGCGCGGGAAGGGTTACTTCTGGCAGGCGTTGAGCAGATTCGAACCGTTCGCACACGGCGGGACCGGAGCGGACGGCGTCGTGATCGTGCCGTGGTGGTTCGTACCGACGAGCGCGCCGATCGCGGCGAGCGGGATCGCGAAGAAGGCGGGCGAGAAGGCGTGTGCGGCTGCGGCGACCGGGACGATCGGAGCGACCGGCGCGGCGATCGGAGCCGCTTCGACGGGAGCGACGGCTTCGGGAGGCGCGACCGCGACGGGCGTCTCGGCGACCTGACCGACGGCGGGCGTGAACGGCGCGGCAACCTTGTGACGATGGACGGCGGCGACCCGGGCCGGCGGCACGGCGCGAGGAACCGCGGCGATCGCCCCGTGGCGCAGGAGCGAGATGTTGCCGCACACTTGCGGAACGTAGACGACGTTCCCATCGGCGAGCGCGACCCGCCAGCCCATGATCGACGAGGTCATCCGGGCGTTCTTGACGGCGTACACCGACCCGTGCCGATTCCCGCTCATCGCGTCGAGCCGCCGGGGAAGGCGCACGTATGCGACCTTGCCGTCGAGCAGATTCTTACGAAACTCGCGGTATTCGCTCGGCGAGAGGCCGATGCGATCGGCCGCATCCGCGAATAACTTCGGATGCTCGGCGGTCGCGGTGTAGACATCCTCGGAAGAGGCCGGAGGCGTCGACATCATATGGTCGACGTAGAGGTTGACGATCATCGTTGGGCCTTTCGATCGCTCGGGGATCGTTTGTTAGGCGGATGATAGCAGGAGATCCGACGCCCCCGCAGGGCCGGGTAGGCCGTTCCGTTAGGACTTTTGCCCCCCGCTTTGCTTGAGTCCTTTAGCTTCTCCGATGGCTCGCCGGACGACGCGGACGGAGCGCACGACCTGGCCCGTGCGACGGCGCAATGCTTTCAACGTGAGGCGGGGCGTGCCGAGTGCCCGTTCGGGGGGCCAGATAAGATCGGCCGGGATCTCGACGACGCGCTTCCCGGCACGCATCAGCTCCGAGACGATCCAGGTATTGAATTCACCCTCTGGCGTCCGTTCCAGAATCGGAAGGAGATCCTCGAGGTCGTACGCGCGCACCATCCCGGTAAACGTCCGCAACTTCCAACCAACGCACGCGGAGAGCAAGAAGTTCGCTCCGCGGCTCGCGAGTAACCGGCTCCGGGGCACGTTCGCCACGCGGCCGCCGCGCATATACGGTGATGCGAGGACGGCGCTCGCCTCCCGGTCGACCAACTCGCGCACCATGGGAACGGCGAGCGCAGGCGAGTAGCTAAGATCGGCGTCGAGGAGGACGACGATGTCCGTGGTTGCAGCCCGGCATCCGGTAATAATTGCCTGTTCCAGGCCCCGATTACGCTCGTGACGATGAAGTCGAACACGTCTTGAAGATTTCGCAAACGTTTCGACGATTTCGGCCGTAGTATCAAGGGAGCCGTCGTCCACGACGACGATCTCGACCGGCCCGTCCGCGTCGTCGAACGCCCGCGTCACGCGGGCGAGCACGTCCGCGATAGTCGTCGCCTCGTTATATGCCGGGATGACCACGCTAAATTCACGTCGCTGCGAACCATTCGAGGAGGGCGGAGAACTCATGACCGGTTATCTCTCTCTTTCTGGATCGCCGCGATCGTAGGGACGGCATGTCTGCAATAATAGACGAAAACGTCGAAGCGTTCGAGCTTGCGGCTCCGGCCGCGGATGGGCCGACGGCGTCCGTCGCGCGTCCGCGCCCCCGAGCCGCTCACTACGCGCCTCTTTCGTCGATCGCCCTCGTCGCCGGCGACATCGCGGTCGCCCTGCTCGTCGCCGTCTATGCCGGGCACATCAGTGGGATCTCGCTCGCGCCGATCCTCGCGAACGAGCCCGCGCTGCAGGCGGTCGCCTTCGCCTTCGTGCTCTGGCTCGTGCTTTTCGAACGGATCGGGATGTACCGCCGGTCGTTCTCGACGAACGCCCGCGACGAAGTCTACGCGACGCTCGCCGCCTCGGTCATGGCGATGGCGCCGGCGCTCTTCATCTTCTCGTTTCTGCCCTCGCTCGCCGGTTATCGAATAACGCTCGTCGGCACCCTCGCGCTGACGGCGGTCGGCGTTTCGCTGACGCGCTTCGTCGCGCACTACGCGAGCACGAAATTTTTCCCGCGCGTCGGCCGCCGGGTCGGAATCGCGGGCGCTCCGCGCCGGGTGCGCGCGGTCCCGCAAGAACTCTCGCTCACCGTCATCGACGAGGTCGTCTCGCTCCCCGTGGACGATTTCGACGACGAAATGACGCACGCGATCGAGTCGGGCGATCTCGGATCGCTCGGATGGCTGCACGAGGCGCTCGCGCGCGACTGCGACGAGCTGATCGTGACGGAAGCGCTCCCAGCGGAGATCATGCCGGCGCTGCTCGCGATCACCGAGGCGCGCGGCGTCAAGCTCGCGTTCGCACCGATGCGGATTCGGCCGCACGCATGCGATTTCTCCGTCAGGCGCGACGGCGGCCTCGCCCTGCTCTATCCGCGCAGCCTCTCCGTCTGCACGCGCGGCGCACGGCGCATGCGCCGCGTCCTCGATCTGGCGATCGCGATCCCGGCGATCGTCCTGCTCTCGCCCGTCTTCGCGATCATCGCACTCGCCGTCTATCTCGATTCGGGGAAGCCGATTTTCTATAAACAAATCCGCGTCGGGCGCCTCGGCCGCGAGTTTGCGATCATCAAATTCCGTACCATGCGTACCGATGCCGAGACGAAATCGGGACCCGTCTGGGCCGTTCCGGGCGAGGATCGCACGACCCGTGTCGGACGCATCCTGCGCCGAACGAGCCTCGACGAGTTGCCGCAGCTCTTCAACGTGGTGCGCGACGAGATGTCGATCGTCGGTCCGCGCCCCGAGCGGCCGTTCTACGTGCAGCAGTTCCGGAAGATGCTCCCGCGTTACGACGAGCGGCACCTCGTCAAACCCGGCATCACGGGCTGGTCGCACATCAACATGCGTCGTAACGTCGACGCTTCGTCGATCGGCGAACGTCTGAGTTACGATCTCTTCTACCTCGAAAATTGGTCGATCTTCATGGACGTCATGATCGTCTGCAAGACGGCGGCCGAAGTACTCTTCCACTCGGCAGCGTAACGCGTGGCAACGCCCGCGAAGGGCCTCGTCGGAAAGACGATTCACACGTTCGGGACCCTGCTCTTCAGTCAGGGCGCGAACTTCGCTTCGGGCATCGCGCTCGCCCGAGCCTTCGGCCCCTCCGGGAAGGGCGTCGTCAGCTTCGCGGGCGTGTTGCTCATGTTCGCCGGGACGACGGGCGAAGGGTTGCGAAGCGCGCTCGCCTTCCAGATCGGAAAACACGCGGTCGACGCGCGTTCGGCGCTGCGCTCCGCGGCGCTTCTCGGGGCGATCGTCGCCGCGATCGGCTCGGCGATCCTCGTGCTGCTCGGCCATCTCACGCACGAGCGCGCGTATCCGTTCGCCGCGGTCGCGTTTCCGTTCGCGATCTACATTCAGGTCGCGGGGATGATCTATCAGATTCGCGATCACGTCGAGAGCATCAACGTCAAGAACGCGGCGACGGTCGGCGGCGGCAGTGCCCTGCTCTCGCTCGTGCTGGTGCTCGTCTTTCACGCGAGTTTGACGGTCGTGCTCTCCGGCTGGGTCGCCATGTACGTGATCGCCGCGATCTGGATTTCGATCGGCCTCGGTCCGCTGATCGGCCGCGAGGAACCGACGCACCCGTTCGGCGCGCTCGTCAGGCAGCAGCTCGTCTTCGGATCGAAGGCCACGCTATCGTCGAACGTTACGTACCTCGCGTTGCGCGTCGACGTCTTCATCGTGAGTGCGATGCTCGCGCCCGCCGCGCTCGGGATCTACACGCTCGCGCTCGCGCTCGGTGAGATCATGTGGAGCGTGAGCCGGTCGCTTTTGTGGTCCTCGGCCGGCCGCGTCGTCACGCTGCCGGTGCCGGAAGCAGCCGCCCTCGCATCGCGCGTGATTCGTTCGGTGATCGCGCTCGGTTGCGCGGGCGGCCTCGTGCTCTTCGTCGCGGCGCCGCCGCTGATCGCGCATATCTACGGAACGCGTTTCGCGGAGGCGGGGACGGTGCTGCGCCTGCTGTTACCGGGAATGATTCTGTATAGCGCGGACGGCATGTTGTCGTTCTTCATCGCCGTGCGCAACGGCCGGCCCGGGCTTTTGCTCGGCCTCGAGTGCGTGACGCTCGTCGTCTGCGGAACGGTGACGTACGCGACGATCGGACGCTTCGGGATCTACGGTGCCGCCACGGCGGACACGGTCGCGTATCTCGTCTCCTACGCGTTAAAGGTTTCGATATTCATGCGACTGAGCGGCGTGCCGCTCCGTGACTTGTTGATCGTGCGCGCGAGCGATGTCCCCGAGCGCGTGCTCGGTGGCGTTCGCAAGGTGCTCCGGATCCGACCGGCCTAAGCTTCGCGGCGCTCAGGGCAGCGTGTCCGGTGCGCGCCGGCCCGCTTCGGGGCCGGACCGATTTCAACCCGCGTCACCCCGGCACGAAGCCGTGTTCACGATCGTCCGTTTTCCTAAGAATTCCATCGGCGGGCACGATGAAGAGTCGTCCGTCGTAGAAGTAACCGGGATCTTCGACCGCACCGGCTCGATGCAAGGCGGCGAGGACGTGATCGCATCCGAAATAAAACGACCATCGGTCGCGGCACGAGCCTTGCATGACGAACCACAGGCGATGCCCGCTTTCCATTCGGCGTAGCGCCTCCGCGGCTTCGCGTTCGCTCGATACTTCGATCGAACCGATTTCGTAACGCGCCTCGGGGATGCTACGCGGAAACGGCAGAAAGGGCGTCGAGCCTACGTAGTATCTCGCATACGAGGGGAGCGCGTCGGCCGGAAAGACGGCGACGCGATCGCCGGGTTCGATGCGCCGTTCGAGAGCCGCATCGATTCGCTTTACGTCCCCCGTCTTTGCGAACGCGTGGTATTCGCTCGACAGCGTTACCGAAAGGAAGGCCGTGTAGACGACGGTGCATGCGACGCCGACGATCCGGCGCCGCACGAGCGTCGCATCGATAACGGCATACCCTGCGCAGACGATCGCAACGAAGAGGGCGATGAAATGACGGGCGACGAGCTCGAGCCGAAATACGAGTACGACGGAGACGTAACACGTGTCGACGACGGCGAGCGCGACGAGCGATGCGATCGCAGACCGATTCAGACGCGGACGGATGAGGGTGACGAGCACGATTAGGGCGAGTGCGACGAGATCGTGAAAGCCGTTGAGATACATGACGTGCCACGACTCGTCGATCGGCAGCGAAAAATCCAGCAAGGGCCGTTCGATCGTCGATCGGGTGAGTTCGGAGAGTGCGCCGCTCGTGGTTCCCGAGCCGCCGATCTGCGATCGGATGATCATCAGGAGTGGAACGATCAGGATCGCTATCGCCCCGCCGGCCGCGAGCGTGGGAGTCAGCGCACGCCTCCCGCGCACGACGAAAAGGCTCGCGAAGAGGCCGAGGATCAGAAAACCGATGAAATACTGAACGTACAGTGCGGCCGCGGCGATCGCGACGAACGCGATCCGCGACGGTCGCGCATTCCCGCGCACGAACCCGTCGTCGAACGTCAACCATGCGAGCGCCGAGAGCAACAAACCGAAGGCATAGACCCGAATCTCGAGCGCAGCGTATACGACGAACGGATTGAGCGCGACGAGAATCGCGAACGGCAACGGGTCGCGCGCCGGGGCGATTCGGCGCCCGATCTGCAGTAACGTACCGTAGAGTGCGACGGCCGAGAGTATCGAAAACAGCCGCGCGAACCAGACACTGAAGTCGAGGAGTCGCCATGCCGCGACGATCGCGAAGTACAGCGGTGCCTGAAGCTCGTAATCGATCGCTCGATGCCACGCGTATACGGCGCCGTGAGCGGTCGTCGCAAGAGTATACTCTTCGTCCGTCCAGGTGCCCATCACCGCGCCGAAGATGCAGAGCACTATCCCGTAGCCGAGCCCGACGAGTATGGAACGGCGTGCCGCTCGCCTCAAGTCAATTTGCCGCGCGCAATGACTACGTTCTTGACGCGATCGCGCCAGAGCGCCCGGATGAGAGCGAGCATCTTTCGGAGATAGACGTTTCGCATCGAACCGACGAGCGCCAGAAGTAAGCCGTCTAGCGGCGCTCGGGACGTTCGCCATGCGTGGCGAGCGACGGCGCAGGCGGCGTCGATCTCGAGCCGGCGAACGTATATCGTCGCGGCACTGCGCGCGAGTGCGGATCTGCGTTTGCGTGCGATCGCCGCAGCGCCGAGCGCATAGACGCCGGGATGGGAAACGATTCGATCCATCAAAATCACGTCGCCGAAACGAACGCGCCCCGGATGGGCCGATAGACCGAATTCCGACGTGCAATAATCGACGAGTCTGCGCCTCACGACGAGCACGTCCGACGAGCCGCAGAACCGGAGACACCACTCCGAGTCTTCCGGAAACGTGTGGAAGTCGCCGCTAGCCGTCTGTTCGCGCGGCAGGAAAAGCACTTCTCTGTCGACCGCGTTCTCACGCCGGAATACGAGCGTCGAGGGCAACATAAAATATCCGTAGCACAAACCGAGTGCCGCGGCGTCGCCCGCGATGAGCTCGACGCCCGGCGCGATCACCTTCGGTCGCGAGCGATGGTAACCGGGATTGGTGAGGAGCCCGCCTCCGGCGGCTCTCGTGCCATCGGCCGCTACGAAATCGAAATCGGTGAGAATGAGGCCGACGTCCGGCCGAAGTTCGTGTGCGGACCACTGCGTTGCGAGTTTCTCGGGATGCCAACGGTCATCGGCGTCGAGGAGGGCGACCCACTCGCCGCGGGCGGCGCGAATGCCGACGTTGCGGGCGTGGGCGACGCCGCCGTTCGGCGTTCGAATGACGCGAGCCCCCGCACGTCCGGCGACTTCGGCGGTTCGGTCGTTCGAGCCGTCGTCGACCACGATGATCTCCATCGGCCGAGAGGTTTGGGCGAAGGCGCTCGCGAGCGTCGTCTCGGCATTATATGCCGGAACTACGACCGATATCGGCAGGACGTCGCTCATCGAGCCTTCGATCGGCGCACCGCTGCCCGAAGCGCATGCGTCACCGCTCGGCCCACGGCGTTATCGGCGACCGATGCGACGATCAAACGGGCGAGATCGCTCGCGCTCGTGCGCTCGCGAAGAGAGTGGCGGATGATCGCTCGCGCTTGCGTGAAGTTGGCTGCCCGCAGATGCAGATCGGCCGCATGTCGAAGGTGGCTACGGCGCTCACGCGCGAACGCGATACCCGCGTCTGCGACGTAGTTCTCGGGCGCAGCCGCCACGCGCTCACCGAGCAAAACGTCGCCGTATCGTACGCGACCCCGCTCCACGGCGAGGCTATCGGCCCGCCGCACGTACGCCGCGAGGACGCGCTCGATCGAGAAAGCATCCGTGTGAGCGAGGACGCGTAGATACCACTCGACATCCTCGCTAATTTGATAGTCGGGCGTACGTAGCGGTAAGGACTCATCGAACCAGAGGTCGTGTCGCGCGACCAGCGAGCGTTTCACGAACGTCGTCGACGTTCCGAAGAAGTTTCCGACCGCGACTGCGGCCCCGAGCGCACGTCGCTCGACCGTAAAGATGTTCGTATCTAAGAACGATTTCGGCAGCGCGAGATATTGCGGCGTCTCGGAATTGTTGGAAGGGGCGTTGGGAACGCCGTCTTCTTCTACGATGTAGTCGCTGAACCCGAATCCGATCTCCGCATCGAGCGCGGCCGCACGTGCGAGCCATTCCAGACGCGTCGGCGACCAGCGATCGTCGGCATCCAAAAATGCGATCCAGGTTCCACTCGCTTCTCGGAGCCCGAGATTTCGTGCCGACGAGATCCCACCGTTCCTCTTATGAAGCACTCGCACCGGGAATGCACCGGCAACCTCGACGGTCGCGTCCGTCGATCCGTCGTCGACGACGATCACTTCGTGGGGCGGATACGTCTGAGCGAATACGCTTTCGAGCGTCGTCGCGATTCGATCCGCTTCGTTGTACGCGGGGATCAGTACGGAGATCGACGTACTCATCGCTCCCTTTCGAGCAACCTCGCACGATTGAAGATCATGAGCGGCAACGCATAGGCGAGCCAATAATACTTTACGATGATGATGTCGATGAATTGCGCCTGAACGAACAATCCGAGAAGTGCCGCCTCCATCGCGGCACGCATCCAATACAACTCGCTCGTTTTACCGATCGAGCGCGTTTGACGGAGGGTGAGATAGAGCGCCGTGACGATCACGATGACGCCGATCACGCCGAATTCGGTAATCGTCCCGACGAAGACATTGTGACTCGGGCGATGCCAACCTTGAAAGACTGCCTGGCCCGAGGACAGCAGCGACTGATCGTAGACGTTTTGGAATGAACCGATTCCGGTTCCGAAGAGCCAGTGATTTCCGAGCGTCTGCAGACCCGTGTGCCAGATGAAGCTGCGACCGCTGCCCGAGCCCGCTGCCGACGGATCGTCGGCGAATCGCTGCCAGACGGTCGGAAAGAACGCCGTTAGGCTTAGGCCCAAGCACGCGCCCATGACCGCTAAGAGCCTGTGTCGGCTGCGCACGATGAAATAGCCGAACACGACACCCGCCGCGATGAAGCCGCCGCGAGACCCCGAGATCAGGATACCGCCGATCATCGCAGGCGCGCTGATGGCGCAGAGAATGCGCAGGAGTGGATTTTTGAGCGAGAACGCACCGGAGAGCGCAAAACCCATCGGTATGATAAAGCTCGATGCGAAGAAATTCGGATCGATCGTCACTCCGCCCGTGGTCGACAGCACGAGCCGGTGCGAATCACTGAAGCTGCCCGATTCGTAGAGTTTCAGCCCGTAGAGTGCGGCTCCGACGCCGCTTGCGATGATGCAGCCGATCGCGCCGTTAAACTCCAAGCGGCCCGGCGTATAGAGTGAGAGAATCGTCATGATGAGGAAGAGTTGGATCACCTGCTGCGTGACGATGCCGACCTCGGGCATATCAGGCGTCCACAAGAGCGTGATCATCGCATACCCGACGAAGACGGCCCACGCGTACCATGAGCGGCCGGGAATGCACCATTGCCGCAATAAGACGATACGCGTCACGAGTGCCGCACCCGTCGCGATCGCCGCGAGACGCGTGATCGTCACGCCGCTCGAAAGCTGTAAGATCGAATCGAACGGGACGAGTGCGAGATACAGACCGAACGGGAAGATCAGCGGGTAGCGGACGGCGAGGAAGGCGAGGACCGGTAAGAACGCGAGCGCGAGTACCGGGATGAGATGCACGTCGCCGAACGCGTCCTGCGTCTGCAAGAGCAGCCGGAGCGCGATCGCCAAATAGAGCAGTCCGGCGATGCCGACCGCGATGAGAATTCTGCGTTGGATCGCGGGGCGCGCGGCTTCGGCGACCCGAAGCGTTCGCCGGATCGCCTGGGCGGGCGCGGACGCGACCTCTGCGTGCGAGGTCAGGCGGCGCCTCGCTGCATCTGTCCGACGGCGCGCCGGAGCGCGCGCGAAACCTGTTCTTCCGAGCCGTTCTTCGAGCACACGGCGCTCGCGCCCGAGATCACGCAGGTTGCGGCGAAGAGCGGATCGTCGGACTCCGAGAACGCGATCACGGCGGCGGAGCGGGTCGCTTCGCGGATACCGCAGATCGCCGCGGGCGCTCCGCGCTGCGTGTAATCGACGTCGACGAAGATCGCGGCCGGCGCGTGCGCGTCCACCTCGCGGCGGTCGAATTCGCGGCTCGTCGCCACGATCTCGAGCCCGACGTTCGAGAGCAGTTTGCTCAGATACGGCACGAAGACGGTCTGGGATTCGATTAGATAGGTCCGCACGAGCCCTCCGACGTCAACTGACGATTCCGTTTCGAACTGCGTAGACGGCGATTCCCGAACGCGCCGTCACTTTCAGTTTCGCGAGCACGTGACTGACGTGATTCTTCACGGTCTTTTCCGAGAGCAGCAGCCGCGAACCGATCTCGCGATTGGAGAGGCCGTCCGCGATCAGGCGGACGATCTCGAATTCCCGGCTCGAGAGTTCTTTCGAATCGGCGGCACGGCCGCTGCGCCGTCGCAGCAACGACCCCGCGAGCCGCGGATCGGCGTAATAGTCGCCCCGCGCGACGGCGTTGACGATCTCGACCATCGCCGCGGGCGTCGCGTCCTTGACGATGTACGCCGCGGCTTTCGCCGCGAGCGCGCGCTGCATGATCCGCGTGCGGCGCTGCGAGGAGAGAACGCAGACGCGGCTCTGCGGCGAGGCGCTCTCGCACGTGTCGATCGCGAGCTCGATCGGGATCGTCAGTTCGTCGAGATCGATGACGATTACGTCCGGACGCTGCTCCGCGATGAGCACCCGGTCGACGCTCTCGCAATCGGCGACGACGTGCAGCGACGGGTCGAGCGCGTAGACGTGCCGGAGCGCTTCGACGACGAGGCGGCGCGGCTCGACGATGAGCACGCGCACGAGTTGGCGCGGCCCCGTCGGCAGGTGCGGCGTCGCGATCACGGAGTCGCCGGCGGAAGGGCGACCGAATCCGCGCTCGCGAGATAGTAATCGGCCGCCGTATCGCGACGGTTCGGCCGCGTCGCGTTGAGCACGACGCCGATGAGATTGATCCCGCCGACGCCGCGGAGACGCGCGAGCGCCGCGCGGATGCCCCGGTTGTCCGATTGCGTCGCCGAGACGACGAGGACGGTCCCCTCGGCCTTGATGCTGAGCACGACGCCGTCGACGATCGAGCGGAGCGCCGGACAATCTATGAGCACGAAGTCGTACTGCTCGCGCGCCTGCGCGAGGAGCCGGTCGAACGCCTCGCTCTGCAGCAGGCTGACGGGATTCGGTGCCGAGCGGCCGCTCGGCAGAACGAACACGCGCTTGTGTTCGGTCGGCACGACCGCGTCTTGGAAGCGCGAGAGCCCGACGAGGACGTCGGAGAGCCCGCGTTCGTTCGTGAGACCGAACTTGTCGTGGATCGTCGGCCGCCGCAGATCCGCGTCGATGACGAGCACGCGCGCGTTCATGAGCCCCATGCTGATCGCCGTGTTCATCGCGATCGACGATTTGCCGTCGCCTTGATCGGCGCTCGTGAACGTGATGGTCCGCGGGGGCTTCGCCGACGAATAACGCAGCGATGCGACGAGCTGATAGAACGACTCGACCGAGAGCGGTTTGACCCACTCTTCGCGATTGCTCGTATCGACGAGCGGGATCGAGGCGAGCACCGGTAGTCCGAGGCGTTCGCGCACGTCGTCTTCCGTACGGAACCGATCGTCGAAGAACTCGACGGCGAACACGGCGCTGAGCGCGAGGATGAGGCCGACGAAGATGCCGAGCGCGATGTTGAACGGCACCTTCGGCGAGGACGTGTAGACCGTCGGATCGGCGGCCTGCGTGATCGAGACGTCGCTGATCGCGGTCGTCTTCGAGAGCATCGCGTCCTGATATTTCTGCTGCATCGCCTCGTAGAGGCCCTGAGCCGATTTCTCGGCCCGCTGCAGATCGCCGATGCGGCGCGACTCGGCGGGAAGCGAATCGAACTTCGGCTGTTCGGCGCTGCGCTGACGGCGGATCGTCGCGACCTGCGTCTGCGCCGATGCGATCGTCGCCTGGAGCGTCGCCGCCGTCTGCGTGAGCTGCTGGTAGACGGGGTTCGGGATGCTCGACGTGCCGGCGGTGACCGTTTGCGGCAAGGCCGCGAGCTGACGCTTCGCGCCGGCGAGCTGCGACTTGAGCGCGATGACCGCCGGGTAATCGTCCGTGTATTGCTGCTGCGCGGTCGCGAGCTGCGCCGTCAGCGTCGAGATCTGCTGCTGCAGTTGGCCCGCGACCGGGTTCTGCGCGACCGTCTGCGTCCCGATGACGGTCGGCGGCGTCGAGGCGAGCTCTCGGCGCACGGACGCGAGCTGCGCCTGAGCCTGCGCGGCATCGAGCTCTTCCGTCTGCATCTTGAGATCCATCGCGCCGAGCGCCGCGATGTTGCTCGACATCTGCGTCGGAAGGTCGGCGATGCCGGTCTGCTGCTGGTAGGTCGCGAGCGCGTCCTGCGTCTCGCGCATCTTCTCTTCGGCCTGCGGCAGCTGCTGGCGCAGGAACGTCAGTGCGGAATCCGCCTGATGCGCGACGAGCTGACGCTGATGGTCGATGAAGACGTCGGCGTACGCGTTCGCGATCGCGGCCGACGTCGTCGGATTGCGCCACGTCACGTTGAGCACGAGGATCGCCGTATCGGTGACCGGCCGAACCAGGAGATGCTTCTGCAATTCGGTCGCGCCGATGTTGAGCCCGACGCGTCGCGCGACTTCTTCGGCGATCGGCGACTGCTGCAACAGCTCGGCGTAGGTCTCCGAGGTCTGCGCGCCGTTCGCGGCCATGAGGGCGTTGAGGATCGGCAGGTTCGTCGTACTGTCGCCGTTGCCGGCGCCGGGCGTCGTATTCGTCGAACCGGCGATCATCTTGACCTGCGTCGTGTACTGCTTCGGCGTCAGGATCGTCGCGATCGCGACGACGAACGCGAATCCGGCCCAGACGGCGAAGAGCAGCGTGCGTCGCCGGACGATCGTCTTCCACAATTGGCGCGCGTCGACGTCGTTCGGGGGCGGAGGCGGAGCGACGGGCGACGCCGGCGTCGCGGTCGTGAAGGTCGCGATCCCGGCCGGTTTGATCGGCGTGATCTCGCTATGTTGATTGAACATAAGCCTTAAATAAAGATCAGCTGGCGAAGGAGGATCAGCGCATCGCCGAACGGCGAGCCGCCCTGATGTTTGGGGGCCTGAGGCACGTAGACGATATCTCCCTTTTGCATCGGCAGATTTTGTGCGACGTCTCCGTTTTTGAGCACGTCGTACAGATTGATCGTCTTCGTGGTCGTCTTTCCGGCGACGGTTCGCGAGACGGCGACCCGGTTGAGGTCGGGATTTTGATCCGCGCTCGTCCCGGCGCGCGCCACGGCCATCGCGAGATTGTCGCCGTCGTGGAGCACGACGTCGCCCGGCTTCTGCACGGCGCCGATCACCTGGATGTCGAACGTCGCGGGCGCCGGGACGTAGACTTCGTCGCCCGGGACGATCGGCGTGTTGAGCGAGACGTCGCCGTCGTGCAGCAGTTTCTGCAGCGAGATCGAGCGCACGGCCCCGGACGCCGTCTCGATGCGCGCCTCGGGCAGATCGCCGTCGGTCGGTCCGAGCCCGCCCGCCGCGGCGAGCACGTCGGTCAGACGGACCGGCGGGTTGAGCACGTACTTCCCGGGCGTCTTCACGTTGCCGAGCACGAGCGCTTCGACGGGGGCGACGGAGAAGATCGCCATCGTCACGCGCGGCTGACGCAGGTAGCGCTTGAGCTTCTGCGCGACGACGGTGCTCGCGTCGGCCGGCGTCTTGCCGCCCACGATCACTTCGCCGAGGAGCGGGATCTCGACCGCGCCGCCCGGGAGGACGCGTAGCGGCTGCGGCGGCGAGAGCGTCGGTTCGCCGTAGACCGTCATCGTCAGTTCGTCGCCCGGCCGGATCTTGTAATCGTTGCCGACCTGTGGGCCGAAGCCCGTCGGGGCCGGGCCGACGTTCGTCGCGCCCGTGCCCGAGATCGGCGTCGCGGCGGGTGCGGCCGGCGGGGCGCCGGAGAACGTCGTCTGGCCGAAGGCGGCGGGCATGCCGAGCGTCGCGAGGAGGATCGCAAAACCGAAACCGGCGAGCCCCCGAAGTGATGTATTCATGATCTCCTCCAGCATACGAGGACCGCGACGCCCCGCGAAGTTACCGTTCGTCCCTAACATAGGGACTTCTGGCCCTCAACGTCGTTCGCCGCTCGTTGGTGCCACGGTGCCGTACTCAATATCGTCGCGGCGAGCAGACGTGTCGTTTCGCCCGTCTCGAATCCGGCCAGGACGACCTCGCGGCCGTGCGACCCGAGGGAGCGCCGCAGCCCCGGATCGCCGATGAGCGTCCGCAGTGCGGCCGCGAGCGCGGCCGGATCCTCGGGAGCCACGACGATGCCGCTGCGCTCGTCGACGAGTTCCGGGACGCTTCCCGAGCGCGTGACCGCGACGGGCAGCCCGGCGGCCATCGCCTCCATGATCGCGACCGGGATGCCTTCGTGCTCCCCCGCCCGTTCGGTACTCGCGAGCGTCACGATGTCGTACTCGCCCCGCCCGACCCGCTCGACGAGCTGCGCGTGCGGGACGTTGCCGAGCATCGTCACGCGGTCGCCGAGCCCGAGCGCGGCGAGATCGCGTGCGACGTCGGCCGAGATCTCGCCGTCGCCCGCGAGATCGCACGTGAATGCGACGCCCTCGGCCTTGAGCTGCGCGAGCGCGCGCAAGAGAAAGCGGTGCCCCTTCCACAGACACATCCGCGCCGTGCAGAGGATCTTCGGCGGCGCGCGCTCCGGCAGCGTCGCCGCGACGGGCGGCAGCGCGACGCCGAGATGGATGACGACGCACTTCTCACGCAGCTCCGGCGGCAGCAAGTCTCGGAGATGGCGGCAGTTGCGCGCGGAGATCACGCGCACGAACTGCGCGTCGCGGACCTTGCGCGTCGTGAGGTTGTCGTAGAAGATGTCGTGCTGGTGCGCCGTGATGCTGAACGGGATGCCCGTCGTCCGCGAGGCGACCCAGACGATCGTCGCGGAGCTCGTCATCCAGTTGACGTGCACGTGCTCGATGCCGAGCGAGCGTAGATCGCTCGCGAGCGCGAGCGCCTTGGGA
>CAZZZK010000002.1:17763-24366 GCA_964658555.1 Vulcanimicrobiota bacterium
TCCGCGCGCGGATCGCGCACTTCCCGAATGCGACGACGGCGAAGGCGGCGAGCGCCGGGCGCGGCGCGCGCACGAGTTCGCGCAGCGCGAGCCGCACGACGCGCGCGTCGAGGATGCCGAGGTAGCGCGCCCGCGCGCGCAGGTTCGGATAGCGATCGATCCGGCTCGTCGCGCGCGTCGGGATGACGGTGACGTCGAACGTCTCGGCGAGCGCGTCGATCTCGGGTTCGAAGAACTGTTCCGCCGGTGCGAAGGGCATCCGCGCGGTCACGTACGCGAGCTTCACGCCGCACCCGCCGCGAGCGAACGATAGAGGTCGACGTGGGCCCGGACGGTCTTCGCCATATCGAATCGTTCGGCCGCAAACGCGCGGGCCCGCAGCGCGAGCTCGCGGCGCAGCCCCGCATCGGCCGCGCGCCGCAGCGCCGCGGCGAACGCCTCGACGTCGTGGGACGCCGCCACGATCGCCGTCTCGCCGTCCCGGACGAACGCGCCGCTCCCCTCCCACGGCGTGGAGACGACCGCGAGATCCGCGAGCATCGCCTCGCCGAGCGCGAGCGGCATCCGCTCCCACCGCGACGCGAGCACGTAGGCGTCCATCGCCCGCATGAGCCGCGGCGCGTCGTCGCGGAAGCCGAGGAAGCGCACCCGTTCGCCGAGGCCGAGATCGCGGACGAGCGCGCGGAGATCCTCCTCGTCGGGGCCCGTGCCGGCGAGGAAGAGCGCCGGGCTCGCGTCCGCCTCGGGCCACGCACGGGCGAGCGCGCGGATCGCGAGCGTCTGGTCTTTCTGAGCCGCCATCCGCGCCGGCAGATAGAGCGCGAGGACCTCGGGCCCGATCCCGAGTTCCGCGCGGAGCGACGCGCGGTCGGCCGGGGGCGGCGGCTCGACGCCGTTCGGGATCACGACGACGCGCCGCGGCGAGACGTGCTCGCGGCGGGCGAACGCGTCGCGCTGATCGGCGCTGAACGTCACGAAGCGCTCGGTGCCGAGGTGGAGGGCGCGGGCGGCGAGGGACGCGATGCGGCTGTCGACGTCGTGGCCGTGTTCGGTGAAGACGATGTGCGGGACGCCCGCCGCGAGCGCCGCCGCGCGGCCCGCGTACTTGCCGGCGGAGATGTGCGCGTGCACGATCGTCGGCCGCATCCGGCGCAGCGTCGCGACGAGCCGTCCGAAGAAGGCGAGATCGCGGCGATCGCGGCGCCCGATCGTCTCGAGACCGTACGGCAGCGCCGCGCGCTCCTCGGGCGTGAGGCCGTCGGCGTAGATCGAGACGACGCTCGTGTCGACGCCCGCGGCGACGAGCCCCGTGCACAGCGAGCGGACGAGCACCTCCGCGCCGCCCCCGCGCAGGTGCTGCACGACGTGGACGACGCGCGTGGCGGGCTCGGGTCCGATTTTGTCGATACCCTCATTCGGAGGAGAGATCTGTTGTATCACGCCCGCCCTCGACTCACGTGCATCATGCCGTTTCGCAACGAGAGCCGGCACCTGCCGGCCACCCTGAGCTCGCTCGCATCCTCGTCGTTCGCGCGAGCGCGCCTCTACGTCATCGGCATCGATAACGGTTCCGATGACGGCAGCGACGTCATATTCGAACGTTGGCGCCTCGAGAACGAGATTCCGGGCGAGCTCGTCCGCCAGCCCGTGCCGTCGATCCCGCACTCGCTCAACGTCGGGATCGGGCGCGCGGCGCTCGAGGACGTGATCGTCCGCCTCGACGCCCACACCGTCTACGGATCGGGCTATCTCGGCGCGATCGACGACGCCTTCGCGACGCTGCCGGAGGACGTGTGGTGCGTCGGCGGCGCCCCGACCCCCGACACCTCGGCGACCGATTTCCAGACGTCCCTCGGTATCGCACTCTACTCGAATCCCCTCGGCCTCGGACCGGCCGATTTCCGTCGCGACGCGAAGGCGGCGACCGAAGTCTCGACGGTCTATCTCGGAGCGTGGCGCCCGGGGGTGCTGCAGCGTCTCGGCGGCTTCGACGAGCGCTGGCTCGCGAACGAGGACTGCGAGTTCACCGAGCGCATCCGGTCGCTCGGCGGCCGCATCTATCGCATCCCGCTCGAATCGGGCCGGATCGTCACGCGCGACGCATGGTCGACCGTCCGGCAATGGACGCGCTACGGTTTCTGGCGCATGCAGACGTTCAAGAAATATCCGCGCGCCGTGCGGCCGCGCCACGTCGCCGTCCCGCTCGGCCTGATCTTCGGCATCGCGCTCGTGCTCGCGCGCGCCTGGCGCGTCCTGACGGCGCTCTACGCCGCGTACGCCCTCGCGACGGTCGTCAATCGCCGCCCGGGCGAACCCGCTCGCGCGACGGCCGGGTCGCTCGTCTTCTTCCCCTGCGTCCACATCGGGTACGCGCTCGGGCTTCTCGCGGGGCTCGCCCGGACGCCCGCGAGCCTGCGCTCGCGTGATGCGAGCCACAGCGGCCTCGCGACGTGACGAGACGGGAGCCGCGAGCCGATGCTACCGCAAGACCATGCACGCTTCTTTCGAACCGCCTCCGACCGCGCTGATCGTCGAGCGCCAGCGGCTCATGCTGCCCTACCTGCACGCGATCGCCCGGCAAGCGGGCTTTCGCGCCGTGACGGGCAGCGCGACCCTCGCGACCCTGCGGCGCGTCCGGCCCGATACGGTCGTCCTCGATCTGGACCGCCCGGGAGCCCGGCCGCTCGCGACGATCCGTCGCGTGCGTTCGTCGATGCCGGACGCGCGGATCGTCGTCATCGGCGCCGCGGACGACGCGGCCTGGACGCTCGTCGCCCGGGCGCTCGGAGCCGACGCCGTGCTCGGCGCGCGGGCCGACGGATCGGCGCTCGCACGGGCGATGTCTCCCGGAATCCCCTCTTTTGAGTAGGTCATCCGGCGAGAGGTATGCCCGTTCCGTGTCGAAGGACGCGGGCGATCGTTCGTTCTTCAACGCCCGTCGCGTCTTCGCGCCCTCCCGAGCTGCGGAATGAGTGTCGTGCCGATCGTCCCTCGCATCCTGATCGTCGAATCGCAGGTCCTCTTCGCGAAGGCCCTCTGCGGCATTCTCGCCGAGGGCCGCGCGTTCGACGTGGTCGGCGATCATCGCAGCGTCGATGCGGCGACGGTCGCGCTCGCGGCGCCCGACCTCATCGTGATCGATCTCGACGGCCAGCCCGCCGACGTCTCGCTCTCGATCGGCGCCTGCGCGAAGGCGATCCCGAGCGCCCGAATCTGCGTCCTCTCGATGCACCTTTCGGCGGAGATGATGCAGCGCTGCCTCGCTCAAGGAGCCGAGGCCTATATCGTCAAGGACATCTCGCCCGTCGAACTCGTTCGGGCGATCAAGACCGTCGCCGGAGGCCAATCGTACGTCGATCCGCGCGTCGCGGGCGGTCTGCTCCGGCGCCGCAGCATGGTCGCGGGGAAGCCCGACATCATGGAGCTCTCGGCCCGCGAATCGGAAGTCCTCAAACTCATCGCCGAAGGTCTCGCGAACAAGCAGATCAGCGCCCGGCTCCACCTCTCCGAAAAGACCGTGAAGAACCACGTCTCGCGCATCTTCTCGAAGCTCAACATCTCGGCGCGAACGCAAGCCGCGGTGCACGCGATCCGAACCGGTATCGTCTAGCCGCCGGCGGCTCGCCGCTCCGCGCGGAAGGGCCGGTCGTGGTGGAGGCAAGGAGACTCGAACTCCTGACCCTCACGCTGCCAGCGTGATGCTCTACCAACTGAGCTATGCCCCCACGGCCGTCGCGGCCGTCTGTCGATTCGCACCTGCGCCCCGGTCCCCTCTCCGGGCGCCCGTTGCGGCGGGACGACCCGCCGCCCGGAGGAATGACACGGCCATGCACGTTCCGACGCCCACGAGAGCGCCGCGCTCATGAGCGCCCCTTCGACGGCGATCGTCGGCGGCGGCATGCTCGGCCTGACCCTCGCGCTCCGCCTCGCCGAGCGCGGCGAACGCGTCACGCTCTTCGAGGCCGCGGAGAGCTTCGGCGGCCTCGCGGAAGCGTGGCAGATCGGCGACGTCACGTGGGACCGCCACTACCACGTCACGCTCTATTCCGACACGATCGTGCGCGGGCTCGTCGCCGATCTCGGTCTCGAGCACGAGCTGCGCTGGACGAGCGTCGGCACGGGCTTCTATACGGACGGCAAGTTCTATCCGATGAACGGCGCGCTCGACTTCCTGAAGTTTCCGCCGATCTCGCTGATCGATAAGCTGCGGCTCGGACTCACGATCCTCGGCGGCTCGCGTATCTCCGATCCCGCGCCGCTCGAGAACGTCACGGTCGAGCGCTGGCTCACGCAACGCTCGGGGAAGCGGACGTTCGAGAAGATCTGGCGCCCGCTCTTGCTCGCGAAGCTCGGCGAACGCTACCGCGATGCGTCGGCGGCGTTCATCTGGGCGATCATCGTCCGGCTCTACGCCGCGCGCCGCGCGGGCCTCGGGACCGAACGCTTCGGATACGTGCGCGGCGGCTACGCCAAGATCTTGACGGCGCTCGAAGCGCGGCTGCACGCGCTCGGCGTCGAGCTCGTCCCGCGGGCCCGGATCGAACGCGTCGCGGCCGTCGACGGCGGCGGCGTCGAGCTCTTCGACGAGGCGGGCGCGCGGCGCTTCGATCGCGCGGTCCTGACGGTCGCGGCGCCGATCGCATCGACGCTCGTCCCGACGCTGAACGAGGACGAGCACGCGCGGCTCGATTCGAAGATCTACGGCGGCATCGTCTGCGCGTCGCTGCTCTTGGACGAGCCGCTCGGGCCGTTCTACGTCACGAACCTCACGGACGCTTGGGTGCCGTTCACGGGCGTGATCGACATGGCGAACGTCGTCGACCGGGCCGCGTGGGGCGGCCTCGCACTCGTCTATCTGCCGAAATACGTCCGGCCCGACGATCCGCTCTTCGACGCGTCCGATTCCGAGATCGAAGCCTCGTTTCTGGGCGCGCTCGAGCAGATGTATCCGGCGTTCTCCCGTTCGCGCGTCCGCGCGTTTCGGATCTCGCGCGTGCGCCGCGTCTTTCCGATCGCGACGCTCGGCTATTCGCAGACGATCCCGCCGATCGCGACGTCGGTCCCGGGCGTCTATCTTCTCAATTCCACGCACATCGTCAACGGAACGCTCAACGTCAACGAGACGCTCGCGCTCGTCCCGCGCGGTCTCGCCGCCCTCGACGCCCACGCCGTACAGGGAGCCGCATGAAACCGCTGGCCAGCCTCTCGCTCGATCTCGATAACGAATGGTCCTACATGAAAACGCACGGCGATCCCGCGTGGGAGAGCCATCCGTCGTATCTCGACGTCGTCGTGCCGCGCTTTCTCGGCATCCTCGCGCGGCTCGAACAGCGGATCACCGTCTTCATCGTCGGGCAAGACGCGGCGCTCGAGAAGAACGCGGAGGCGCTCGCGCGGCTGGCACCCGCGGGCCACGAGATCGGCAATCACTCGTTCCATCACGAGCCGTGGCTCGATCGCTATTCGCGCACGCAGCTCGAAGACGAGATCTCGCGCGCATCGGAAGCGATCGAACGTGCGACGGGCCGGCGGCCGGTCGGCTTCCGCGGGCCGGGCTTCAGCCTCTCGCGCACGACGCTCGACGTGCTCGCCGAACACGACTACCGCTACGACTGCACGACGTTCCCGACGTACATCGGGCCGCTCGCGCGCGCGTACTATTTCATGACGGCGAAGCTCACGCCCGAGCAGCGCGAGGAGCGCAAGGCGCTCTTCGGCGGCGTCTCCGACGGCTTGCGTCCGATCCGGCAGTATCGCTGGGATCTCGGGCCGCGTTCGATGGTGGAGCTCCCGGTCACGACGTTCCCGCTGTTCAAGGTGCCGATCCATTTCAGCTACGTGCTCTACCTCGCGGTCGTCGCGCCGGCGCTCGCGCTGCCGTATTTCCGCGCCGCGATGCTCGCGTGCCGGGCGTTGCGCGTCTCGCCGTCGCTGCTGCTGCATCCGCTCGATTTTCTCGACGGCACCGACGTGGCGACGCTCGCGTTCTTCCCGGCGATGAACCTCCCGAAGGAACGCAAACTCGAGGTGCTCGAAGCGGCGTTGCGCATCTACGCCGAATACTTCGAGGTCGTGCCCTGCGGCGAACACGCGGCCGCGGTCGAGGCGCGCCAGGCCAGACTCGTCGTCCCCGCGTTCGCCTGAACGTCGCGGCGGCGTGCCCGCCGGGCGCGCGCGGGCCGGTTCGAGCGGCACGTTCGTGCGGTCGGGTGGCGGAGGCGAACCGCGTCTGCTATGCTCGTGCGGCGAAGGCTGCCGGGCAGTCGCGCGCCTTCGGGCGTGAGGAAAGTCCGGGCTTCACCGGACGGCGTGCAGGATAACGTCCTGTCGGGGTGACTCGAAGGAAAGTGCCACAGAAACAAACCGCCGGGGCGACCCGGTAAGGGTGAAATCGGAGAGGTAAGAGCCTCCGGAGCGTCGCGGCGACGCGCGCTCGGGTAAACCCCACGCGAAGCAAGAACGCTCGATCTCCCTTCGGGGACGGACGGTCCGTCCGAACGAGCGACGTCGCAACGAGGCAGCCGGCGACGGCTGCCCCAGAGAGATGGCTGCCGCCGCTTCGGCGGTACAGAATCCGGCTTATAGGCAGCCTTCGCCGGGGAC
>CAZZZK010000003.1:0-23546 GCA_964658555.1 Vulcanimicrobiota bacterium
ATGGTGCTGCTCTTCATCGAACCCGACGCCATCGGGGCGGGGGTCGTTTGCGCGACTGCCGCCGCCGACATCGCGAGGCTGAGACCGAGGATTGCTACTGAACGAAACAAGTACGTACTCCAACGTGACGTGCTGCTCTCTCAGACCCGCACCCTCATCGCGAGGACGCCGGATACTGCACCGCCGGAATTCGGCCATTTCTGGGAGCAAAGGTTTTAGCCGTCAGCCGGCGCCTGATCGCTCGGGCACCAGTAGACGTTCCTGTTCGCAAACGTACCCACTTCGACGATCGTTCCGCACCACAAGCACGGCAAGCCGTCGCGATGGTACACGTAAAATCGATCGCCCGCTCTCACCGCACCGGTCGGTTTCTTTCGATCTTTCGGCCACGTCGTCACTATCCGGCCGATTCTCGCACCGTCGGCCATCAAGCGCACGAGATCGCGCCAGATAGCTCTCCACGTCTTGCGATCGAGCGCGTTGCCGGGCAACGCCGGAGGGACGCGGTTGAGAAACAGCACCTCGCACCGATAGATGTTTCCGATGCCGGCGACGATCGACTGGTCCATCAGCAGCGTCGCGATCGGCGCGCGGCTCTTCACGATCTTCGCATACGCGAGCATCGGGTCGGCATCCGCATCGAGCGGGCTCGGCCCGATGCGATTCTCGAGCAGCGCGCGCATCGACGCATCGTACATCTCGATCGCGATCGCGCCGCGGAGCTCGTACCAATACTTCGTGCTGTACATACGGAATCGCAGCACGCCCTGCGGCTCGCGCAGCGGCATCTCGCCGTCGACGAATTTGCCGAACCGGCCGAGATGCACGTGCAGATAGCGCTCGAGCCCGAAATCGTAGAGCAGATGCTTCCCGACCGCCTCGATACCGCGCAGCGTCTTGCCGTCGATGATCGCCGCGACCTCATCGGAGCGGCCGTTCGGCGAATCCGCGTGGATCCGTTTGCCGACGAGGCGCTCCGCCTGCATGCGCGCGTGACGCGCGACCTGCGGGCCTTCGGGCACCGCTAGCGCACCCGTTCCGTTTGCATCGCCCGGCTCACGCTCGCGATGCTAGCCGCCGATCTCGACGGGGCCGTGCGCGCCGCCCGGCTTCTTCATCAGGAAGATGAGCGGGATGCACACGAACGCGATGATGCCGATGACCGCCGTCGCATCGCCGTAGGCTTGGATGAGCGCTTGGCCGTTGACGATCGCGGAGAGGCCGGCGATCGTGCCGTGCTTGAGATAGTGCTGCACCTGGACGTTCGACGCCCTCGTCGCGCCGCTGAGCAGCACGGCGTGCAGCGCCTGGCGGCGATCGATCACGACGTCGAGTAGCGCGACCGCGATCGACCCGCCGAGCTGCACCGAAAGATTGATGAAGGCGCTCGCCTTCGGGCCGTTCTCCGGCTTCGTCGAGCCGAGCACGGCGATCGTCAGCGGGACGAAGAGGAACGCCGTCCCCGCACCGATCGCGACGAGCGAGAATCCGAACGACCAGAAATCCGACACGAGCGTCGTGACGTGCGCCTGGTCGAACGAGCCGATGCCGATGAGGATGAAGCCGATCCCGAGGAAGATCCGCGCGTCGAATTTCGCGACGAGCCGCACGATGAACGGCGTCGCGATCGCGATCGGGAGCGCGCGCACGATGAAGAGCTCGCCGCTGAGCGTCGGGGTGAATCCGAGCGGCCCCTGCGAGAGCTGCGGCAACGTGTAGCTCGAGCCGAAAAGCGCGGCTCCGAGCGCGAGGGCGAGGGCCGAACCCGCCGAGATACTGCGGTTCCCGAGCACGCGGAGATCGACGACGGGCCGATCGGTTCCGTACAGTTCGTAGAGCACGAATCCGGCGAACGCGACGACCGCCACGATCGTCAGGACGAGGATCGCGGGATCCGCGAACCAGTAATTGCGTTCGCCCTCGGTCAGGACGTATTGCAGCGAACCGACGAACGCCACGAGCAGCGAGAGCCCGATGTAATCGAGGCCGACCTTCTGCGGCTTCGTCGGATCTTTGAGCAGCGGCAGCAGCAGCGCCGTCGCGATCGCGCCCGGGACGATGTTGATGAAGAAGACGAGATTCCACGAGAAATTGTCGACGAGGATGCCGCCGAGCGGCGGCCCGAGCGCGGGACCCATGATCGCGCCGATCGCGAAGATGCCCTGGCTCGTCCCGATCTTCTCTGGCGGAAACGTGTCGCGCAAGATCGATTGACCCGTCGCGAGCAGACCGCCGCCGAAGACGCCTTGGATGACGCGCCACGCCACGAGCGCGACGAGCTGATTCGAGACGCCGCACATGACCGAGGCGAGCGTGAACCCGATGATCGAGGCGACGTAGTAGTTCTTGCGCCCGAACCGGTTCTGCAAGAACGGCGTGATCGGGATGACGATGAGCGCGGCGACCGTATAGGCGGTGACGACCCACGTCGCCGCATCCTGGCTCACGCCGAGATTGCCCTGGATGTTCGGCAGCGCGACGTTCGTAATCGTCGAGTCGAGCGTCTGCATGAGCGACGCGAGCATGACGCCCGCGACGATCGCGATCAAGCGCGGGCCGCTCTCGGCGACGTTCGCGTAGCCGGGTGATGAAGGTTTCGCCATCAGTCGATCATCGTTTCGAGGATGGTGGCGCGCCGAACGCGCGCTCACGCGGGGTATTCTCTCCTACGTGAACGGCGAGCGACCGGTTTCTCAGGTCCGCGTCTCGGGGCGGCGCGCGGGGCAGCGCTTCGATGCGGAAAACGGCGTCGTCACGGAGGCACTCCTCTTTCTCGGCGATCTCGATCCCGAGGCGATCGGGCCCGCGATCGAACATGCGACGCATTACGAACCGACGCCCGTCGGCGAGACGCTGCGGTTGCTCGCGTTCGTCCCCTTCGACGTCGCCGGGGCGACGTTCGTCGACCTCGGTTCCGGGATGGGGCGAGCCGTCTTCGAGGCGGCCTCGCTGCCGTTCCGCCAGGCGCTCGGCATCGAGATCTCGCCCGCCCTGCACGCGATCGCCCGCGACAATCTCGCGGCCTTCGACCGCGAACGCCTGCGTTGCGCGGACCTGCGCTTCGTACGCGGCAACGCGATCGACGCTCGTCTGCCGCGCGGCGATCTCGTCGTCTACCTTTACAATCCGTTCGACGGGCCGTTCGTCGCGCGCGTCGTCGAGCGGCTCGCCGCCCACCCGGGCGCCGTCGCGCTCGCGTACCACACGCCCGTCGAACGGGATGCCGTCGAAGCGTCGCCCGCCTTCGAGCTCGTCGGCGAAGCCCCGTCCGGCGCCGTCTACCTCAAGATCAGCGCCGCGGAACGAAGAACGGCGGGTTCGTGACGAACGCGATGAAGCGCTTCGCGATCGGGGGGAGGTCGCGGTCGGCCCTGACGAGATGCCAATTCCGGGCGATCGGCGTCACGCGCGTGGGCACGACGCGCAGCGCCCGGCTCGCGAGGTCGCGTTCGATCGCATCGGCCGAGACGAGCGCGAGGCCGAGCCCCGCGGCGACCGAGGCGAGGATCGCGCCGTTCGAGCCGACGGTGAGCTGCGGCGGCGCGATCTCGAGTCGCGCGAAGAGATCGTAGGTCGCGGCCCGGCTCCCCGAGCCCGCCTCGCGCACGAGCCAGGTCGCGCCGCCGAGGCCCGCGTCTCGCGGATCGTGCGTCGCCTCGCGGCCGGGACCGATGACGACGAGTTCGTGGGCCCGCGTCGCGATCGTTTGAAAACGCGCGCCCTGCGGGGGCCGCCCGGCGAAAACGAGGTCGACTTCCCAGTGCGCGAGGCGCTCCCAGACCCGCTCGTGGTTGCCGACTTCGAGGACGATCTCGGCGCCCTCCTCGCCCTCGCGAAAGCGCCGCAGCACCTCGGGGACGAGATATTCGGCGGCGGTCGTGACGGCCGCGACGCGAAGCCGGCCGGCCGACCCGAGCGCCGCCGCCGAGACGTTCTCCCGCGTCTCCTCGAGCAGCGCGAAGATGCGATGCCCGTACTCCGCGAGCGTCGTCCCGGCGGCCGTCAGCCGGATCCCGCGGCCGTTCCGCTCGACGAGCGGTACGCCGAGCTCGCGCTGCAGCGCGGCGAGCGCCGCCGAAACGGCGGGCTGAGAGATGGCGAGCTGATCGGCGGCTTCGCCGATCGAGCGCAGACGGGCGATCTCGAGAAACGTCCGGAGCTGGGCGAGCGAAATCATAATCTAAAGTTTATGATAAGACAACGGATTGATATTTGACGTCAATAGGTCAACCTGTCATGCTTCGCCTCATGAGTGAAACCGCAACAAACGGTAAGAAGACCAACTCGCGCCTTCAAGCAGGCGTCACGCCCTACGCCGAGATGGGCTACTGGCAGCCCGATTACGTCCCGAAAGACACGGACGTCCTCTGCGCGTTTCGGATCACGCCGCAGGACGGCGTCGACTCCGTAGAAGCCGCCGCGGCCGTCGCGGGCGAATCGTCGACCGCGACGTGGACGATCGTCTGGACCGACCGTCTCACCGACTACAAGCACTACCAGGCTCGCGCGTACAAGGTCGATCCTGTCACGAGCACGCCGGGTCAGTACATCGCGTACATCGCGTACGACATCGACCTGTTCGAAGAAGGTTCGATCGCGAACCTCACGTCGTCGATCATCGGTAACGTCTTCGGCTTCAAGGCGCTCAAGGCGCTCCGCCTCGAGGACATCCGCATTCCGGTCGCCTACGTGAAGACGTTCCAAGGCCCGGCACACGGCATCGTCATGGAGCGCGAATACCTCAACAAGTTCGGCCGCCCGATCCTCGGCGCGACGATCAAACCCAAGCTCGGCCTCTCGGCGAAGAACTACGGCCGCGTCGTATACGAAGCGCTCCGCGGCGGTCTCGACTTCACGAAGGACGACGAGAACATCAACTCGCAGCCGTTCATGCGGTGGCGCGATCGCTTCCTGTTCTGCATGGAAGGCATCCAGCGCGCGGAAGCGGCGAGCGGCGAGATCAAGGGCCACTACATGAACGTGACGGCCGCCGACATGGAATCGATGTACGAGCGCGCCGAGTTCGCCAAGCAGATCGGCTCGGTCATCATCATGATCGACCTGACGATCGGCTACACGGCGATGCAGTCGATGGCAAAGTGGTGCCGCAAGAACGGCGTCATCCTCCACCTCCATCGCGCGGGTCATTCGACCTATACGCGTCAGAAGACGCACGGCGTCAGCTTCCGCGTCATCGCGAAGTGGTGCCGCCTCATCGGCGTCGACCACATTCACGCCGGTACCGTCGTCGGTAAGCTCGAGGGCGACCCGAACACGACGAAGGGCTATTACGACATCCTGCGCGAGGATCACAACGAGATCAACTTGCAGCACGGCGTGTACTTCGAACAGGATTGGGCCTCGATGCCGGGCGTCATGCCCGTCGCTTCGGGCGGCATTCACGCGGGTCAGATGCATCAGTTGCTGGACCTGCTCGGCGAAGACGTCATCCTACAGTTCGGCGGCGGCACGATCGGCCACCCCGACGGCATCGCGGCGGGCGCGGAAGCGAACCGCGTGGCGCTCGAGGCGATGGTTCTCGCACGCAACGAAGGCCGCGATTATCTCAAGGAAGGCCCCGAAATCCTCGAGCACGCCGCGAAGTCGTGCCACTCGCTCTCGCGCGCGCTCGACCTCTGGAAAGACATCTCATTCAATTACGAGTCGACCGATACGCCGGACGTCGTCGCGACGCCGTCGGTCTCATAGGAGTCGCGATTTGAAACTCACGCAAGGCCAATTCTCGTTCTTGCCCGACCTCACGGACGAGCAGATCGGGAAACAGGTTCAGTACGCCCTCGACCACGATTGGCCGATCTCGATCGAATACACCGACGATCCGCATCCGCGTAATTCGTACTGGGAACTCTACGGCTTACCGATGTTCGACCGCAAGGACGCGGCCGGAATCATGAGCGACATCAAGGCGGCAGTCGCGGCCCATCCCAACGAATACGTGAAGGTCATCGCGTACGACGCGCGTCTCGGCCGTCAGACGACCGCGATGGCGTTCATCGTGCATCGCCCGGCGAACGAGGACGGCTTCACCGTCGATCGCATGACGTATTCGGATCGTCAGATCAAATACACGACCCGTGCGTATGCCTCGGACAAGCCGCACGGGAAGCGCTACTCGAACTAGACCGTTTCCGAGCGACCGGAGCACCTCCGCGCGGAAGATGCGCCCGATCGCGAAAAACGGCGGTCACACGAATAGCGTGGCCGCCGTTTTTTCCGATTCGACTCCGCGCGCGCGATTCGCGCGGATACCGTAACGTCACGGAGAACGAGAGAGCATGGAACGAAAGAGTTTCGCATTCGGCGGAGGCAACTCCGCGCCCACCACGACCGAACCCGAAAAGGACTTCGCGGAACGGCCCGCGGCGTCGGACGACGCACCGCCGAGCGGCGCGCCCGCGAACGACGCCGTCGCACCGCTCGAGTCCCTCGATCTCGACGAAGCGTATAAAAATTCACACGTCGGCGAGGTGATGGAGAAGCTCGATCGCGAGCTTATCGGTCTCTCGCCCGTGAAGACGCGCATCCAGCAGATCGCACATCTGCTGCTGATCGACCGGCTGCGCAAATCCGCGGGCCTCGCCGCCGAACCGCCGCCGCTGCACATGTCGTTCACGGGCCGGCCCGGAACGGGCAAGACGACCGTCGCCGTGCGCATGGCCGAGATCCTGCACCGGCTCGGCTACATCCGCAAGGGCCATCTCGTCGTCGCGACGCGCGACGATCTCGTCGGACAATACATCGGGCACACCGCGCCGAAGACCAAAGAAGTGCTCAAGCGCGCGATGGGCGGCGTGTTGCTGATCGACGAAGCGTACTATCTCTACAAGCCGGAGAACGAGCGCGATTACGGCGGCGAGGCGATCGAGATCTTGCTGCAGGTCATGGAGAACCAGCGCGACGATCTCGTCGTGATCTTCGCGGGCTACAAGGATCGCATGGATACGTTCTTCCAGAGCAATCCCGGCCTCAGTTCGCGCGTCGCGAACCACATCGATTTCCCGGATTACTCGCTCGACGAACTCGTCTCGATCGCGAACCTCATGCTCGACAAACTCAATTACGAGTTCTCGCCGGGTGCGAAGAAAGCGTTCGAAGAGTATCTCACCCGACGCATGCAGCAGCCGCAATTCTCCAACGCGCGCAGCGTGCGCAACGCGATCGACCGCGCGCGGATGCGCCAGGCGACGCGTCTGTTCGAGCGCGGCGGCACGATCGATGCGGCGGCGTTGAAGGGTATCGACGAGGAAGATATCCGTCAGAGCCGCGTCTTCGAACAAGCGTGATCCGGCGGAGCCCGCTTCCCGGCGTCACCCACCTCGCGATCGGCGTCGCCGATCTCGGGACATCGAAGCGATTCTACGCGGAGGTTCTCGGCCTCGACGTCCGCGATCTGCGCGGGAATGCGTACGTCGAGTGGCCCGGCTTCCTCCTCGTGCTCGACGCGGCGGCACCGGTCGCGAGCGACCCGTTCCACTTCGGATTTCGAGTCGAAGACGACGACGCCGTGTCGGCCTGGGCCGAGACGCTCCGCGGGCGCGGCGCGACGATTCTGAGCGGTCCCACACCGCGACCGACGCTCCGCACGCCCGGCTCCGTCGTCGCGGTCGCAGATCCGGACGGCCACATGATCGAGATCTACTCGGGAGACTGACGGCCGCCCGCGCTCACGATTTCTCCATCATTCGGAAGTATCGTTCGCCGCGGCGGGCCCGCGCGTGCGTGAGATTAAGATTTCGACGGGCGCCTTAAGCTTTTCTTACGTCCGTCTTAGCGGCCGAACCGTAGCCTTACGAACGTTGCTCGGCAATCGCGCGCCTATCCGGCGCGTGACGCTTCGCGTTCGAGAGGAATTTCATGCACGTCCCGTTTCGAAGAGCGGCGTACGGTCGCGCAGCCGTTGCGCTCGCACTCGCGGCCGCATCGTTCGGCCCCGCCGTCGCGCAGACGGGCGATCCGACGCCCGCACCGGCACCGCCCGCACCGGCGACGAGTGCGGCGAGCGCCACGATCGAAGGCACCGTCGTCGCGAACGATAACGGTCTCCCGGTCTCCGGCGCGGAGGTAACGCTCTATCGCGGCGAAACGCGCCTGATGCGCACGACGACCGACCGCGACGGACGCTACGCGTTCGCGAACGAGCCGCAGGGCGAGTACGGCGTCGTGATTCACGCGACGGGCTATCAGCGGACGCGGGTCGATAACGTCCTCGTCACCTCGGGGTCGACGACGCTACGCACGCCGCTGCTCATCGAGAAGGCGGGCACGAACGCGACGCTGCGCGAGATCGGATCGACGCGGACTGCCGCGACGGGCTCCACGCTCGCCGCATCGACGACGATCCAACACGATCTCGATCCCGATCAGCTCGAATCGCAGGGCTACCTCAAAGCGGCCGACGCCCTCGGACAGTTGCCGGGCGTCAACCTCACGGGCGGCCCGCACACCGTCGGCGACGATACGTCGATCGATATACGCGGACTCGGCGCGGGAGAAGTCCGGCCGCTTTTGGACGGCCACCCGATCGGGCCGATCGGCGTCGACAGCCCCGATTATTACAACTACGCGAATTCGCCGTACTTCCTGCTCAGCAACATTCAGGTGACGGTCGGCTCGGGTGCGACCGGGCTCTACGGTACGGACGTGATCGGCGGAACGATCGACTTCCAAACGCTCAATCCGACGAAGACGCCGCAGGCGACGTTCTGGCAGGGCTTCGGCGATCAGAACACGCTGACGACGCAGCTCAAATCGACCGGAAGCGTGGGACGGTTCGGGTATGCGATCGGCCACACGGTGATGGGCACGACGGCCGACTTCGCGCCGGCGCTGATCTTCCAAGGCGCCCGGCCCAATAACAACGCGAATCTGCCGAACGGCGGCGCCTGCACGGGCGGCAACGATCTCACGTCGTGCAACACGGCGCTCAACACGTACTCCGTCAGCGGCAACTACCGCGTGCAGAACGATCTCGGGAAGCTGCGCTACAATTTCAACGACGCGACGTCGCTGACGCTCACGGCATATGCCGGAAACCAACTCTCGGATTCGACCGGCAACGGCGATAACGACAACATCCCGTACGACACGCGGCTCGCCGAGATCAAAGCCAACGCGACGCCGGATTGTAACGGCAACACGGGCTACACCGTGATCACGAACGCGAACCCGGCCGCCTGCTACACGGCAGCGCAGTGGGCGGCGCAATCGTACGGCCCATACGGCGGCGGTGCCGATCGCAATCGCGGTACGACGCTGCAAGACTACCACGCGCGCTTCTCGACGACGGTCGCCGGCAACACGCTGACCGCGGACTACTATCGCGATTTCTACGCGTACCGCAAGAATTCGAACGAAGCCTCGGGCTTCGACGCGACCGGCACGTACTACATCGGGACCGGCACGTACCAAGACCGGTATCTGACGAACGGCCTCCTGCTCAGCGACGACATCGCGTCCGCGAAGAACGATTTCGGCTTCGGCTACGCCGTCGATCATCAGCGCGAATACGGCAACAACCTCACGGTCCCCGGGACCGGACTTCCGTACTACACGCAGCAGAGCGAGCTCGGCACGGGCAATTTCAGCTACTTCGTCCGCGATCAGTACATCCCGAACGAGAAGCTCGGCTTCTATCTCAACGCCTGGGATCAATACTCGAACGTCACGCAGAAATCGACGTTCGATCCGCGGCTCTCGATCGTCGTCAAGCCGACGCATCGCGACGTCGTCCGCCTGACCGGCGGCCGCGCGAACGGCGATCCCTCCGCGTCGCTCAAACAGGGCGGCCTCAATTCGTTCGGCAACCCGCTCAGCCTCAATCCGAGCTGTACGCTCCTCAACAGCGTCGCGAACGGCCCGAACCCGGCGATCCAGCCGGAATCGTCGAACGACTACGAAGCGGCGTACGGTCACAACTTCTGGGCCGATACGTCGATCAACGTCGTCGGCTACGTCTCGCAAGTGAAGAACCAGCTCTTCAACACCGTGGTGCCGCTCTCGACGTATCCCGGCGGCCCGACCAATCCCCAGATCGACCTCGCGAATTACGCGAACCGCATCAGCAGCGCGTGCGGCGTCGCGCTCGACGCCACGACCGTGATCCCGTATCTCGGCGTCAGCGAGACGGCAAACGCCGCGAGCGGACTCTTCCGCGGCATCGAACTGAGCGGCCGCATTCGCGGCACGCGGCAGCTCTATCTCGATTACAACTACGACATCCAGTCCTCGCGTAACACGGGCTTCTCCCAGCAGATCCTCACGACGAATCCGTTCCTCATCAACGACGCGCAGATCGAAGGCATCCCGGTGCATAAGGGTTCGCTGACGCTCGATTATAACAATCGGTACGGCTTCGAGACGCAGGTGCAAGCCTTCTACATCGGCGACAACAACACGCTGCAGCGCCCGGCCTACACGTTCTTCAACGGCTTCATCTCGAAGACGCTCAAGAACAATTTCACGGCGACGCTGAGCGTCACGAACCTCTTCGCGCAGGACGTGCAGTTGTACGGCTACTTCGGCCACCAGCTCTACGTCCCGCAGAATCAGTACGCCCCGGCATCCTCGAACTCGGTCGCGCAGGCCGCCGCGCTCGGCAACGTCACCGCGCTCGAGGAGCTCGGCCTCTCGCCGCGCGTCGTCACCCTGTCGTTCAGCGCTCGCCTCTAACCGTCGGAACGAGCGGGTCGCCGCACGCGACCCGGAACGAGGAAGCCCGGTATCGCTCGAACGGCGTGCCGGGCTTCTTCTCTCGCGACTAGAGCACCATCTTCTCGTGATCGCCGAGGTCTCTCGGCGGCTTGCCGCTGATGACGGATTTCGCGTATCCGAAGATGCGGACGATCGACTGCGCGGGAGCGTCCCAATACTCCGCACCCGTCGGCGTGATCTTGAGCAGGCCGACGTTCGGATCGTCCGGACCGTTCGGAAACCACGCCTTCACGAACGGATTCCACAGCTCGTGGACCTTCGCGTCGTCGGTGACGAGTTCGCCGTATCCGGAGATCGAGACGAACGTATCGGCTTTGGGATCGACGAACGTCACGTTGACGTGGCTCGCGTCGGCCTCGTGGACTTTCCGAGAGTCGCGATCCGTAAAGAACCAAAGCGTCCCGTCGTCGTCGATCTCCTGGCGTGCCATCGGTCGCGAGCGCAGGTGGCCCTCGTCGTCCGCCGTCGTGAGCATCGCCATCCGGATGTGCTTCGTGAGCTCCCGTAGCTTCTCGACGTGCCGCGTCGTCTCTGCGCTCATCGAACGGCTCCTAGACCGGCGCGAGTTCGCGCGGCCGGAGCTCGGGCACGCCGTCGCCCGCGAGATACCGCGGCAGCTCGGCGATCGAGAATTGCATGCCCGTGTAGAACCGGCCGAACGCGGCGTAGCGCGCGCTCGCCTCGTCGAAGCGCATCTCGTAGATCAGCTTCTTGAAGACGATCGGATCGTCGGCGTACAGATCGACGCCCCACTCCCAGTCGTCGAAGCCGATCGAACCCGAGATCACCTGCGTCACGAGGCCGTGAAACGAGCGGCCGATCTTGCCGTGATCCTGCATCAACCGCGCGCGGTCTTCGTAGGGCAGCGCGTACCAATTCACGTCTTCGCCGCGCTTCTTATCCATCGGATAGAAGCACACGTAGCGGCGCTGCGGGATCTTCGCCCACAAACGCCCGGCGTTGCGCGGATTGCGCGCCTGCTCCGCGAGCGCCGCATCGAAGGCTTCGTTCCACTCGGGCGAATGGGGCTTGAGATCTCGCTCGCGCAGGTCCGCGTGGATCTTCCCCGTCGCTTCGTACAGCCCGAGCTCCAGAACGGACACGTACGACGTCGTCGGTTCGAGATACGCGGCGAGTTCGAGCTTATCGAACGCCGTCTGCGCGCTGCCGAGCGCGTCGAACGAACGCGCGTACTGCGTGAGCATGAAGTCGCTCTTATGGCCGAGCAACTGCGCGACCGACGCGTCGCCCGCGTCGCCCGCCGCGGCACCCGCGAGCAGATCGACCGCCTCGCGCGCGATCGCATCCCGCTCGGCCGGCGCGAGCGCGTCGAACGCCCGGCGCTTGAAACGGAACATCCGGTGGAGGATGCTCCAGCTGTCGAGGGACTCCGGGACCGCGGGGTGTCTCATACGCTCGCGTTCGCCGAACGCGCCGCGAAATCGTGCCTCGCGCGGCGCGCCCCGTCCCGATCAGCTTCCGGAGGCTTCGCGCACGAGCTGCGCCGGCCGCTCGCGATACGACCGCCAGACGCCCGGGTCGCCCGCGATCTCGTCGACGATGCGTGCGAACGCCGCGTTGACCGGCGTTTCGATCCCGCTCGCACGGCCCGCGGCCGCGACGGCCCCGCACAGCGCGCCGATCTCGGTGCGGCCGCGGCCGTCGCGCAGATCGAGCAGCAGCGACGGCGGCTTGCCGCCCCGCGCCCCCGCGATCCGCTTCGCGAGCAGCCGGCGGGCGAGCACGTTCGGTAAGCGCACGACGCCGAAGAGCGCGCGCACCGGATAGCGCGGCAGATCGACCGCGGCGATCCCGCGCGCGCGCATCACCGCCTGCACCTCGCGCACGGCAGCGAGTTCGAGATCGAAGACGCCCGGCAGCGCGAGCAGCCGCTGCGGCAGGACGTCGAGGATCGCGCACGATGCGTTCGCGAGCACGTTGAGGGCGAGTTTCGACCACTTGAGCGAGCGATAATCGGAGGCGACCGTGACGGGGAGCGGCGATCGTTCGAAGGCCGCGACGAGCCAGTTGTGCGAGATCGTACCGACCGGCGCGAGCCCGAGCCCGCCCGCGTTCGCGGCCTTCGCCGCGCCGTCGCGTGCGAGCGCGACCGGCACGGTGAGCGCGCCCGCGACGATGCGATCGGCGCCGAACCCGGCGGCGAGCGCCTCCTCGTTGCCGACGCCGTTCTGCGGCGTGAGGATCGTCGCATCCGGCGAGTCGCCGAGCGCCGCGCGGAGCGTCTCGATCGCGTCCGGCGTATCGTACGCCTTCACCGCGACGATCGCGAGATCGGCGCGCTCGGCGACGACCGACGCGCGGTCGCGCGGCGCGTAGAGGACCTCGGCGCCGGTCGCCGCGAGCGTCTCGCCGAGGAACGTCCCGACCGCGCCGCGGCCGACGATGTAGACCCGCACCGTTACGCCTCGCCGCCGAGCGCGAGCCCCGTCGAGCCGAAGCCGCCCGTCCCGCGCCGCGTCGTCCGCGAGAACGCTTCGACGACGGCGAATTCCGGCCGCACGATCGGGACGAAGAGCATCTGCGCGATCCGGTCGCCCGGCGCGATCGCGATCGACGCGCCGCCCGGCGGGTTGCGGTTCCACACGCTGATCGTCACGGGCCCGAGATAGTCCGCGTCGATCACGCCGACGAGATTGCCGAGCACGAGCCCGGCGCGGTGCCCGAGCCCCGACCGCGGGACGACGATCGCCGCGAGACCGGGGTCCGCGATGTGCAGCGCGATCCCGGCCGAAACCAGCGCGGCGGGGGCGCCCGCCGGCAATTCGAGCGGCTCGTCGAGGCACGCGAAGAGATCGACCCCCGCGGCCATCTCGCTCTGGTAGCGCGGGATGCCCCACGTTCGGATCCGCTCGTCGAGGACTCGGAGTTCGACCGCAACCGCCATCGCGCGTGCGTTCTCTCCGAACGCAGGCGGCCATGCGTACGCTCGAAAGAAGCCGGCGTTCGCGCGAGATCGCGCACGATGCAGGAAAGTTTCTCCGGCTCGGGCGAAGCACTTCTCGTGCAATCGATTGCAACGCGGTAGATGGCGAACGGCACGATGATCGACGTCGCGCGGCGGGCGCGCGTCTCGACGGCGACCGTCTCGCGCGTCTTGAGCGAGAGCATCCCGGTCGCCGCCGCCACGCGCGAGCGCGTTCTGCGCGCCGTGCGCGAGCTCGACTACCGGCCCAACGCCGTCGCGCGCTCCCTCCGCGTCGAACGCACCCAGACGTTGGGCTTGATCGTCGGCGACGTTCTCAATCCGTTCTTCGCGGAGCTCTCGCGTGCGGTCGAGGAGGCGGCGAGATCCGCCGGATACACGCTCATCGTCGCGAACGCCGACGAAGACGCCGAGCGCGAGGAGCGGTACGCGCGCGTGCTGCTCGACCGGCGCGTCGACGGGTTACTCGTGAGCACGGCCGGCAGCGCCTCGCCCGCGATCGATCTCGCGGCGCGTTCCGGCGTCCCGCTCGTGCTGGTCGATCGCGGCGCGGACGGCGCCCGGGCGCCCGTCGTCCGTGCGAACGGTACGCGCGCGATCGACGATCTCGTCGCCCATCTCGTCCGCCTCGGTCACGAGCGCATCGCGATCGTCTCCGGTCCGCGCGGTATCTCGACCGGTGCCGAGCGGCTCGACGCGTTCGAGCGTTCGCTCGCGCGGCACGGCGTCGACCTCCCGGCATCGTACGTCGCGTTCGGCGATTTCCGCGCCGAGAGCGGCGAGCGGGCGGCGGCGCGGCTCCTCGCGCTCGACCGTCCGCCGACCGCGATGTTCGTCGCGGACAACCTCATGACGCTCGGCGCGCTCCGGACGATTCGCCGCCTCCGGCTGCGCGTCGGGGCCGATATCGCGCTCGCGAGCTTCGACGACATCCCCTGGTTCGACGTCTTCGAGCCGCCGATGACCGCGATCGCACAGCCGACCGCGGAGATCGGCGTCGCGGCCGTCGCCGCCGTTCACGCCCTCATCGCGGACGAACCCGTGCCGGCCGTCGACCTGACGTGCCGGCTCGTCGTGCGCGCCTCGTGCGGAGAGCACGCCGCCCTTTCCCCCTCACTCGAAACGGAGACCGTATGAAGCCCTACCTCGATGCGCGCATCGTCGCGCCGCTCGCCCTCGCGACGATCGCCTGCGCCGCGCTCGCGCAGCCGTCGCTCGTCCACGCGGCCCAGGCGCGCGTCGCGCTCGTGACGCGCGATTTCAACAACCCCTACTGGGCGGCGCTGCGCGACGGCGCCGTCGACGAAGGCAAGAAGCTCGGCATCGAGGTCAACGCTCAGGCCGGTGCCAACGAGACCGACTCCGAGGGCGAGAACGCGAAGATCTCGACGCTCGCGAATCAGAACTACACGTGCTTCTCGGTGACGCCGGTCAACGCGACGAACATCATCACGCCGCTGATCCCCGTCTCGCGCAAGGGAACGCCGATCATCAACGTCGACACCGCGCTCGACCCAAGCGCCGTCGCCGCGGCCGGCCTCAAGATCACGGCGTTCATCGGCTCCGATAATTCGCATGCGGGCGACATCGCGGCGCGATTCATGCTCAAGAAACTCGGCGGCAAAGGCAACGTCGTGATCCTCGAAGGCATCCCGGGCGAGAAGAACGGCATCGCGCGCGAGACGGCCTTCCGCGCCGCGACGGCCGGAAAGCTGAACGTCGTGCAATCCGTCTCGGCCGACTACGAACGCGATCGCGCGCTAGCGCAGACGGAAGCGATCCTCAAAGTCCATCCCGACATCACGGGCATCTTCGCCGCGAACGACGAGATGGGGCTCGGCGCGGCGCAGGCCGTCGCGAACGCCGGCAAGAGCGCGCAGATCTCGATCGTCAGCATCGACGGCGTGCAAGAGGCGCTGCAGGCGGTGCAGAGCGGCAAGCTGACCGCGTCGATCTCGCAGTATCCGTACGTCGAAGGCGAGATGGCCGTGCAAGCCTGCAATCAGCTCGCGACGGGCAAGACGATCCCGGCGAAGGTCACCGCGCCGATCGAACTGATCACGAAAGACAACGCCGCGCAGGCGATCAAGAACTTCCCGCGCCCGTTCTTCCCCTTCAGCGATCCGTTCGGCACGTAATCGATCGTGACGCAAACGACCGCGAGCGCCGCGCGCCCCGGGCTCGGCAGCCGCGTCCGGGGCGCGGTGCGCGATCCGGGATTCTGGGGCGATAACGCCGTCCTCTTCGGCTTGGTGCTCGTCGTCGTCGCGTTCTCGTTCGCGACGCCGGCGTTCCTCACGTTCGCGAACGTCAGCGACGTCCTCGTCGCGGCCGCGATCCTCGTCGTGCTCGCGGTCGGGCAGCAGTTCGCGATCGTCGTCGGCGGCATCGATCTCTCGATCGCGTCCAATCTGCCGTGGACGGCCGTCATCTTCGGGCTCGCGTACACGCACGGGCTCGGCATCCCGGTCTCGATGCTGCTCGCGATCGGCGGCGGCGCGCTGACGGGAGTCGTCAACGGCGTGCTGATCGCGAAGCTGCGCGTCTCGGATTTCATCGTGACGCTCGGCATGCTCGGCGTGCTCAACGGCCTCGCGCTGATCGTCACGAACGGCCAATCGATCACCGTCAACAGCGCGTTCCTTCAGAACCTCGCGCTCGGCTCGCTCGGGCCCGTGCGCTACGTCATCTTGATCGCGCTCGCGATCGCGCTCGTCGCGCGCGTGCTCTTCCTGAACACCTCGTACGGCATGCGCGTGCTCGCGACGGGCGGCAATCGCGACGCCGCGCGAAACATGGGCATCCCGGTCGACGCGCTGCGTATCTCGGTCTACGCGATCGGCGGCGCGCTCGTCGGGCTCGCCGGCATCCTACTCGTCGCGCGGACCGGCGGCTCCGATCCGTCGCTGCAGACCTCGCAGTTGCTCAGCTCGATCGCCGCGGTCGTCCTCGGCGGCGCGAGCCTCTACGGCGGTCGCGCCTCGATCGTCGGCACCGTCGCGGGCGCGTTGCTGCTAACCGTGCTCCTGAACGGATTCACGCTCATGCAAGTCTCCGAATACTATCAGCCGATCGCGGTCGGCGTCGTCGTGATCGCGTCGGCGGTCCTCAGCCGGCTGCAGCGATGAACGCGACCGCGAACGAACGTCCGCCCGTCTTCGAAGTCGAGGACGTCGTAAAATCGTTCGGCGCCGTGCAGGCGCTGCGCGGCGCGACGCTGCGCTGCCCGCGCGGCGAGGTGACCGCGCTCGTCGGCGATAACGGCGCCGGCAAATCGACGCTCGTTCGCTGCATGACGGGCGTCCATCGTCCCGACGGCGGGACGATGCGCTTCGAGGGCCGCGACGTGACGTTCGCATCGCCCGAAGATTGCCGCGCGCTCGGCATCGAGACCGTCTTCCAAGATCTCGCGCTCGTCGAAGATCTCACGGTCTGGCAGAACATGTATCTCAATCGCGAGCTCGGCCGCGGGCCCGCACCGTTTCGCATCCTCGATCGCAAAGCGATGGCGGCGGGTGCGAAGCGGACGATCGAACGGCTCCTCGTGAACATGCCGCCGGTCGATGCGAAGGTACGCAAACTCTCGGGCGGGCAGCGGCAATCGATCGCGATCAGCCGCGCGGTCAGTTGGGGTTCGTCGCTCGTCATCATGGACGAGCCGACGGCCGCGCTCGGCGTTCGCGAGACCGCCGGCGTCGAAGAGCTGATCGTACGACTGCGCGGCGAGGGCATCGCGCAGCTCGTCATCAGTCACGATCTCGAACAGGTGATGCGCATCTCCGATAGCATTTGGGTGATGCGGCAAGGGCGCACCGTCGCGCAGCTGCGCACGAAGGAGACGAGCAACGAGTCGATCGTCGCGGCGATCACCGGGCTCGAACGCGGGACGCGCGCGTGAGCTACGACGTCTTCGTCGTCGGATCGATCAACACGGATCTCATCGTCTCGGTCGAACGCCGCCCGAATCCCGGCGAGACGCTCGCCGGATCGGATCTCGCGACGGTGCCCGGCGGGAAGGGCGGGAATCAGGCCTCGGCGATCGGCCGGCTCGGCGGACGCGTCGCGCTCCTCGCGCGCATCGGCGCGGACGAACGCGGCGCGGCGCTGCGAACGGCGCTGCGGGCGAACGGCGTCGACGACCGCTATCTGCTCGAGACGAGCGGCGCCGCGACGGGCAGCGCGATCATCACGATCACGCCGGACGGCGAGAACACGATCGTCGTGAGCCGCGGCGCGAACGCTCGCGTCACGATCGACGACGTCGACGCGGCCGCGCGCGATCTCGATGCCGCGAGCGTCGTGCTCGCGCAGCTCGAGCTGCCGCCGGACGTGGTCGCGCACGCGCTCTCCTTCGCGGCGCGAGGCGGGAAGCGCGCGATCCTCAACGCGGCACCGGCGACGGACGTTCCGCGCGATCTGCTCGCGCTGCTCGATCCCCTCGTCGTCAACGAACACGAAGCGTCGATCATGCTCGGCGAGCAGGTCGCCGCCGAAAACGCGGGCGACGCCGCACGGGGGCTCGTCGGCCGCGGCGCGCGCTCGGCGGTCATCACGCTCGGTGCGGCGGGCGCGACGAGCGTCGACGCGACCGGCCGCGCGCATCACGTCGACGCGGAGAAGATCCGGGTCGTCGACACGACGGGCGCGGGCGACGCGTTCACGGGCGCGCTCGCGCTCGAACTCGCACGCGGCGGCGATCTCGCCGCCGCCGTGGCGGTCGCCGTGCGCGCGGGAACGTTCGCCGCGAAAAAGTACGGCGCCCAAGCATCGCTTCCGACGCGAGTGGAGATCGGCCTCACGTGAGACGGACCGGCATCCTCAACGCGCGGCTCGCTTCCGCACTCGCGCGCCTCCGCCACACCGATACCTTCGTCGTCTCCGATAGCGGGCTGCCGGTCCCGCCCGAAGTCGAGACGATCGACCTCGCGGTCGTCTACGGCATCCCGTCCTTCGAAGCGGTGCTCCGGGCGATCCTCGCGGAGATCGTCGTGGAAGCGGCGTTCGTCTCGGCGCCGATCGCCGAACACAACCCCGCGTGCCTCGCACTGATCGAAGAACTCCACCCGGGCGTCGAAGCGATCGCGCACGACGAACTCAAGGCGCGCGTCGCGAGCGCCTCCTTCGTGGTGCGCACGGGCGAGGCGAAGCCGTTCGCGAACGCGATCCTGCGCGCGGGCGTCCCGTTTTTCGAAGGCTGACCGTGCGCTTCGAGCGGTCTCGCGTCGCGAGCGGTTGAAGCGCGCTCGGTGATCGTTCACGACGTTCGCGTCCGCCCGTCTCGAGAAACGTTTCCGCGCGAGGAGCAGCTCGCGTGGAAGATCGCGGAGATCGCGTGCGATCCGGCGCCGCTCGACGACGACGTCATCGCGATGATCGCCAACCGGATCGTCGACAACGCCGCGGTGGCCGTCGCGTCGCTGCGGCGGCGGCCCGTCGCGAACGCACGCGCGCAGGCGCTCGCGCATCCGTTCGCACCCGGTGCGACCGTCGTCGGGGTGCCGTCCGAGCGGCGCGTCTCGCCGGAATGGGCGGCCTGGGCGAACGGCGTCGCGGTGCGCGAGCTCGATTTTCACGATACGTTTCTCGCCGCCGATTACTCGCATCCGGGCGACAACATTCCCCCGCTCGTCGCGGTCGCGCAGCACTGCGGCCGCGACGGCGCGGCACTCGCGCGCGGGATCGCGACCGCGTACGAGATCCAGGTCGCGCTCGTGAAGAGCATCTGCCTGCACGAACACAAGATCGATCACATCGCGCACCTCGGCGCGTCCGCCGCGGCGGGGATCGGTACGACGCTCGGACTCGCGCCCGAGATCGTCTACCAAGCCGTGCAGCAGGCGCTGCACGTCACGACGACGACCCGCCAATCGCGCAAGGGCGAGATCTCGAGTTGGAAGGCGTACGCGCCCGCGTTCGCCGGGAAGATGGCGGTCGAAGCGATCGATCGCGCGATGCGCGGCGAGGGTGCGCCGTCGCCCGCGTGGGAGGGCGAGGACGGCTTCATCGCGTGGCTGCTCGGCGGACCCTCCGCATCGTACGCGGTCGCGCTCCCGGCTCCGGGCGAACGCAAGCGTGCGATCCTCGAAACGTACACCAAGGAACACTCCGCGGAGTATCAGAGCCAAGCGCTGATCGATCTCGCGCGTTCGATGCGGGCGCGGATCGGCGACACGACGCGGATCCGCTCCGTCGCGATCCACACGAGCCACCACACGCATTCCGTGATCGGGACCGGTTCGAACGATCCGCAGAAATTCGACCCGCTGGCGAGCCGCGAGACGCTCGATCACTCGATCCCCTACATCTTCGCGGTCGCGCTCGAAGACGGCGCGTGGCATCACGAGCGTTCGTACGCCCGCGAGCGCGCGACGCGCCCGGAGACGATCGCGCTCTGGCACAAGATCGCGACCGTGGAAGATCCCGAATGGACGCGGCGCTATCACAGTCGCGATGCGAACGAGATCGCGTTCGGCGGCCGCGTCGTCGTCACGTTCGACGACGGCCGCACGCTCGAGGCCTCGCTCGCCGTCGCCGACGCGCATCCGCTCGGTGCGCGGCCGTTCGCTCGCGCCGACTACGTGCGCAAGTTCCGAACGCTCGCCGACGGTATCGTCGCGCCTCGGGAACAGGAACGCTTTCTCGAGACGGTCTCCCGACTGCCCGTGCTCGAAACGCGCGACCTCGCGGGCCTCAACGTCGCGCTCGATCCGGCGACCCTCGGCGATGCGCCGGCGCGCGGCATCTTCGATTACGATCCGGCGACGCCGGCCCGAACGGCGCGGACGCATGCCGCGAGCTAAAAAATCGGTCGCGCTCTCGGGCGTCGTCGCGGGAACGACCGCACTCTGCAGCGTCGGTCATTCCGGCAACGATCTGTTCTATCGCGGCTACGACATCCGCGAGCTCGCCCGGGCGTGCTCCTTCGAAGAGGTCGCCCACCTGCTGATCCACGGCGAGCTGCCGACGGCACGCCGGCTCGACGCCTATCGGGCGAAGCTGCGCGCGTCGCGCGCGATCGCGCCCGAGGTCCGCGGGCTCCTCGAACTGCTCCCGGCGACGGCGCATCCGATGGACGTGCTGCGCACAGCGGTCTCGACGCTCGGGTGCGTGCGGCCCGAGGGCGCCGGGCACGATCCCGCCGCCGCCCGCGAGATCGCGGATCGACTCCTCGCCTCGCTCGGATCGATGCTCCTGTACTGGTACGCGTTCTCGCGCGAGGGGCGGCGGCTCGACGTCGAGACGGACGACGCGAGTATCGGCGGCCACTTCCTGCACCTGCTGCGCGGCACGGCGCCGAGCGAATCGCACGTTCGCGCGATGGACGTCTCGCTGATCCTCTACGCCGAGCACGAATTCAACGCGTCGAGTTTTACGGCACGCTGCATCGCGGGGACGGGGGCCGATCTCTACGCGGCGATCGTCGGCGCGATCGGTGCGCTCGGCGGCCCAAAACACGGCGGCGCGAACGAAGCCGCGTTCGCGATCCAGCGGCGTTACGACGACGCCGATGCCGCGGAAGCCGACATCCGGCGCCGGGTGGCGGAGCGCGAGGTCGTCATCGGGTTCGGGCATCCCGTGTATACGCTCGCCGATCCGCGCAACGACGCGATAAAAGCGCTCGCGCGGCGGCTCGGCGAGGAATCGGGATCGTCGCGACGCTACGAGATCGCCGAGCGGATCGAAACGGTGATGGCCGATACGAAGCGCATGTTCGCGAATCTCGATTGGTTCAGTGCCGTCGCATACGACGCGCTCGGAATACCGCCCGCGCTCTTCACGCCGCTCTTCGTCGTCTCGCGGACGGCGGGCTGGGCGGCGCACGTGCTCGAGCAGCGCGCCGAAAACAAGATCATCCGTCCCTCGGCCGAGTACGTCGGCCCCGAGACGCGCCCGTTCGTGCCGATCGAACGCCGCGGCGGCTCCGGCGCGGGCTAGCGCGCCCGACCGCGAACGGAGGCGTATGGCAGATTCACCCGGCGCGAGATTCCGAGCCGCCGTCGCGAGCGAGAAGCCGCTCCAGATCGCCGGCACGATCAACGCCTACACGGCGCGGATGGCCGAGCGCACCGGCTTCAAAGCGCTCTACCTCTCCGGCGGCGGCGTCGCGGCGAATTCCCTCGGCATGCCCGATCTCGGCATCAGCACGATGGACGACGTGCTCGTCGACGTGCGACGCATCACGGACACGACGGACGTGCCGCTGCTCGTCGATATCGATACCGGTTGGGGCGGTGCGTTCAATATCGCGCGCACGATCCGTTCGATGTTCAAGGCGGGCGCGGCCGCCGTGCACATCGAGGATCAGGTCGCCGCGAAACGCTGCGGTCATCGGCCGGGCAAGGAGATCGTCGCGACGGACGAGATGGTCGATCGCATCACGGCCGCGGTCGACGCGCGGCCGGACGACGCGTTCGTCATCATGGCGCGCACCGACGCACTCGCAAGCGAAGGCCTCGACGCCGCGATCGCGCGCGCACGCGCGTATGTGGCCGCGGGCGCCGACATGATCTTCGCGGAGGCCGCCCGCGAGCTCGACGACTATCGCGCGTTCAAGGCCGCGCTCGGTGAGGTGCCGATCCTCGCGAACGTCACCGAGTTCGGGCGGACGCCGCTCTTCGCGCTCGACGAGCTGCGGGCCGCGGGCGTCGATATGGTGCTGTACTGTTGCGCGGCGTACCGCGCCATGAACGCGGCCGCGCTCCGGACGTACGAGACGATCCGCTCGACCGGAACGCAGGCCTCGATCGTTCCCAAAATGCAGACGCGTGTCGACCTCTACGACGTACTCGGCTATCACGCGTACGAGGAGAAACTCGACGCGCTGTTCGCACGCCGCCCGCCGGCCGCACCGCGTTAGCTCGCCGTGCCCCGAGCGACCGCAGCGCGTATCCGCCGTCGGCGCATTCGAAATCTCGTGAAAGCCGGGCTCGGCAGGTCGAAGCCCCGCAGCTCGCCGCGAATGCTCGTCGCTCGCCGCTTCGAGAGCGCCGGACTCACCCGTTTACCGGTCTCCGTCGAATGCGGATCGGGCGTTTCGATCTGGCGCACCATCATGCCGATCCGTTCGACCGTCTTCTCATCTCTCAGGCGATCCGTGAGGGATCGACGCTCGTGAGCGGCGATCGCGTCTTCTCACGATACGACGTCGCGGTCCGGCTCCATTCGATAGGGCGACCGGGTATCGCGGAGTCGCTCTCGTAATCGAACGCGTATGGCCGAACCAACGATCAACGTCTACGAGGCATTCGAGCGCGTCCATCAGATCATCGAACACTCGGGCGTCGAGAGTCCCGAGGACGCCACGCCGCTCGATCGCGCCGAGTATCGGCTCCAGATCAACAAGCTCGTGGAAGGTCTCGTGGAACTGCTCCATCACGCGGCCGAACACGGTCTGCTGACGCTCGACGCGGGCGAAGCCGAGTACAATCTGACGACGCACGACATCGGCGTCTACAACGTCGGCGGCGAAGAGCCCGCGGCGAAGCGGAACGTCGCGATCCGCGTCCCGTCGCACCTCGTCGCCGGGCGCTCGATCGACGATGCGGTCGGATCGCTCGCGGCGGTGACGGTCGAGACGACGGCCGATCTCTTCGTCGCCGAGAACGCGTGGCGGCGCCTCGTCACGAACGAGGACGAGCGCATGGAAGCGATCCTCCTCGAAGCGTGGCATCTCAGCGTCGAGCGGATCATCGCGCGGATCACGCCGAGCGTGCAGCGCATGGACGCGGCCGGCCTCTTTCGCGTCTACGACGCGCGGACGGACGATCTCTATCTGCCGGGTGCGATCGTACCGGGCGAGGACGGCGTCACGATGCACGTCGTCATCACCTCGAACGAGCCTTCGAAACCGCGAGCGTCGCGTAGGAAAGCG
>CAZZZK010000004.1:0-23519 GCA_964658555.1 Vulcanimicrobiota bacterium
CACGGCGTCGGCTTGCTCGCACCGGCCGCGTTCGCCGCCGCGATCGTCGAGCTCGCGGCGCGCGTTTGACGGTTTCCGCGAGACGATTCCGGGACGCCGGTGCGTGACGATCGCAGCATGCATCCGTCTGCCTCGCTTCCGACCGTGTTTTTCCGATCGATCGCACGTGCCGCTCTCTCCGCCTCATTGATCGCCGCACACGCGAACATCGCCGTTGCCGGGGAGATTCGTATCACGCCGCCGCCCGCGGGTGCGGATCGCTATCGCGCCTCGAACGTTCGCGTGACCGTCGACGGCAAACCGAGTTTCGTGTACGCGCTCCTGAAGCAGGGCGTCTCGTACGGCAATGAACCGTCGCTGCCGTCGACGTTCACGCGCTTCGATCTCTTGCACGGGCCGACCGCCCTCGTAGCGACGTTCTCGCATCCGATTCGCTCGGCCGTCGTGCGCCCACTCGCGGCCGGCATCGCCGCGCACGTCGCTGGCAACGTCGTGCGCTTCACGATCGTCCACCCGGGCCACTACGATCTCGAGATCGAGGGCGCGCTCTCGCATCCGACGGCGGCGAACGCGCCGCTGCTCGTCTTCGCGGAGACGCCGAACGGCGAGCCGAGCGTCTCCGGCCCGGGCGTCACCGTCTTTCCCGTCGGCACGATCACCGATCTCCCGAACTTCCGCCTCAACACGGTCGCGAACCACACGTACGTCATCCCCGCGGGGGCGATCGTGCGCGGCGTGCTCGCCACCATCGGCGCCGCGAACGTCACGATCCGCGGTCACGGCATCCTGTTATACGATCCCGATGTGTGGAGCCGGTGGGCGAGCGATCGTCTGCAGCAGCTCACGCCGCTCATCGCCGTCGATGCGCCGAACTTCGTCGCGCGCGACATCACGATCGTGATGGCGAATCATAATTTCGACGGAACGGTGAACAACGGCTCGGGCCACGACAGTTCGCCCTGGGCCCTGACGCTGATCCGCGGCACGGGCGCGCACCTCGACAATCTCAAGATCTTCAACGAGTTGCTCGACGGCATCGAGCTCAACGGCACGAGCGGCACCGTCGTCTCGAATTCGTTCGTGCAAGCGCACGACGATACGCTCGGCATCAAGGCCTCGTGCTACGGCTTCATGGGCGGCGGCGCGGGTTTCGATCCGCACGACATTCTCTTCGAGAACGACGAGACGATCACGACGGGTCCGGGCCACCCGATGCAGATCACCGAGCTCAACGTCCCGGGCACCGGGCATGCGCCGCAACCGTGCTCGCCCGCGAGTAAGCGCACGACCGCCGCGTACGGCATCACGTATCGCAACATCGACGTGCTGCATAGCGGGCTCGACACGCTGCAATCCGCAAACGGGCAGCTCGGCGTCATGTCGATCCAAGATCCGTATCCCGCCGACGTGCACGACGTCCGGTACGAAGGCATCACGATCGAAGACGAGCGCAAGGAGTATCTCGCCGATTTCGATCTGCACGGCGGCCCGGAGTTCTACAGCCAGGTGCCGGGGAGCGGCCGCATCCGCGGTATTACGCTCGCGGGCGTTAAAGCGGCGTACGTCCCGAGGTTCGGGAAGAAGGGCGCGCTCGTGATGATGGTCTCGGGGCTCTCGCCCGCGGCGACGGTCTCCGGCGTGACGATCGCCGGGCTCGCGGTGAACGGCGTCCCCGTGCGCGGGCCGGGCCCGGGCCTGTTTCTCGTCAAAAACACCTTCGCAGCGGCGCCGCACTTCGCGCCGTAGAGTCGCGCGGCACGTCGCAGATCGCGGCGATCGCGACCTTTCGTATGCCGCTCGGTGAACGGCGATGGCTCTGACGATCATTGGATCTGCCGGACCCGGCGTTGTTCGGGTCGTCGATGCGCACCGAGCTTTTGATGTTCTCAGCCGTGCTCGAAGGAACGTATCCCGCCGAGCTTGCCCGCTATCGCGGCTCGTCGATCTCCTCCGTGCAGCGAACCCTCGACAACGTTGAAACGTTGAGGCGAGGCCTCGTCTCAACGCGATCGTTTGTCGTGCGCGCCATCACGCTCGATCCGCCGTACCCGGCCGCCCGCGAGTTGCGGGCCTTGCTTCTGCGCCTTGCAGAGGGCTATCCCGAATATCGGCGGCTCACCGGATCGCGACGCCTCCGCCCTCCGCGGCGCAACAAACACATACGATCGACGGATCCTCGACGCTTGCCGACGTGTGTTTCACCGTCTCAGCGGCCCTGGACGGTCGCACGATGCCGATTTTGTTTTGAGCCGGAATAAACGTTACGCGACGTCGAGCCCGCGTTTACGCAGATCGGCTTTGCGAGCTACGGCTAATCGCGCATCTTCGCGCGCCAAAAGTTGGAATTCACCGTGAACGCCCTTTCAGATGCGGTCGTCTACGTCGATGATAGCAATTTATCCAGGGTGATCGGCAACTCGTACACGCGCTTGCCCGTCGCGTTATACACGGCGTTCGCGATCGCCGCGCCGACGCCGACGATGCCGATCTCGCCGATGCCGTGCACGCCGCCCGGCGCGTGCGGATCGGGAACGTCCGTCCACATCACGTCGATCTTCGGCACGTCGAGATGCACGGGCACGTGGTATTCCGCGAGCGACGGGTTCATGATCCGCCCCGTCCGCTCGTCGAACAGCGTGTCCTCCATGAGCGCGAGGCCGATGCCCATGACGATCCCGCCACGGAACTGACTCGCCGCGGTCTTCGCATTGATCACGCGGCCGACGTCGAACGAGCCGAGAATCCGCGAGACGCGCGTCTCGCACGTCACCGCGTTCACGCGCACCTCGGCGAATTGCGCGCCGTACGAGTGCATCGAGAACTGCTTCATCTCGTCGGCGTCGGGTGCCGGAACCTCCGCCGCGAGCTCGTCGTGCCCGGCGCGCTTAAGGATCGCGACGAAGCTCTCGCCGCGCTGCGGATCGCGTGTCGAATAGAGGCCGCCGTCGCGGATCTCGACGTCCGCCGGCTGTAAGCCGAGCAACGGCGAATCGCCGGTCGCGACGACGAGGAGTTTCTCGACGAGCGCGGCACTCGATGCGATGACCGCGGCGATGATCGACGCGCTCTGCGACGAGCCGCCCGCGATCGTGCCGGGCGCCAAGTTCGAGTCGCCGTATTCGAAGCGGACGCGCTCGAGCGGCAACCCGAAATAATCGGCGGCGAATTGCGCCTGCGCCGTCGCCGTGCCCATGCCCATCTCGTGGCTCGCCATCTGCACAACGGCGCTGCCGTCGGCTCGCACGATGACGCGCGCGGCGCCGCCGGGCATCCGGAAGTATGGATACGTCGCCGTCGCCATCCCGTGCCCGATCAGCCATTCGCCCTCTCGCTGCGCGCGCGGCGTACGATTGCGGCGCTCCCAGCCGAACGCGTCTGCACCCGTGCGCGTCGCTTCGATGAGATGGCGCGACGAAAACGGCAGCCCCGTTGCGGGATCCGACTCGGGTTCGAGCCGTCGGCGGAGTTCGATCGGATCGAGCTCGAGTTTCTCGGCGAGCTCGTCCATCGCCGTCTCGAGCGCGAACGTCCCGATCGATTCGCCGGGAGCGCGCATGAACGTGTTCGCGATCATGTCGATATCGACGACGTCCTGCGCGACGCGCAGCGCCTTCGCCGCGTAGAGATGGCGTGCTGGGAACGTGAATTGCTCGGGGCAGTTGTTGTGCGGCGTCATCGCCGCGTGCCCCGTGTGGATGAGCGCAGCGAGCGTGCCGTCCGGGTTCGCGCCGAGCGCGACGCGCTGCTCCGTGGTCGTACGGCCGCCGGTGGTGCGGAAGACGCCCTCGCGCGAGAGCACGATGCGGACCGGTCGTCCGCTCTCGCGTGCGGCCGCGATCGCGAGGATCTGGTGGCTCCACAAGCCCTTGCCGCCGAAGCCGCCGCCGACGAACGGCGAGAGGATGCGAACGTTCGCTTCGTCGATGCCGAAGATCTCGGCGATCGTCCACTGCGTGCCGCCGAGCATCTGCGTCGCATCGTGAACGGTGAGCGACTCGCCCTCCCAGATCACCGTCGCCGCGTGCAGCTCGATCGCGCAGTGGTTGTGCCGCGGCGTGAGATACGTGCGATCGACGACGACCGCGGCACCGCGGAGCGCGGCTTCGGCATCGCCGCCGTTCTCGACGACCGGCGGCTCGCCGAGGACGGATTCCAATGCGCGCGCGTGCGATTTCTGCTCGGCGAACGCAAGCGCCGCCGGTTCGCGGGCGTACGTGACGCGCACGAGCGACGCGGCGTAATCCGCCTGCTCCTGCGTTTCGGCGAGCACGACCACGACCGGTTCGCCGTTCCAATGGATCGTCGCGTCCTGCATGACCGGCAGATCGCTCGAACCCGCGGCGCGCGGCTGCGTCATCATCACGACGGGCGGCTGCAGCTTCGGCGCGTTCTCGTACGTCATCACGAAGACGACGCCCGGTGCGATGCGTGCCGCCGCCGTGTCGAGCGTCTCGATGCTCCCGCGCGCGATCGTGCTCGAGACGATGGTCGCGTAGGTCAGGCCCTCGACGGGAACCTCGGCGGCGAAGCGCGCCGCGCCCTTGACCTTCGCCGGGCCGTCGACGCGCGAGACCGGGCGGCCCATCGCGGTGCCGACGGCCGGCGCTTTCGGAGCGGCGATCTGCGGCTCGAGGGTGGTGCTCATACGGCGTCTCCTGCGGTGAGCGAGCCGAGCACGGCGACGATCGTCCGCTCGGTGAGTTCGATTTTGAAGGCGTTGTCGCGCAGGCCGACGGCCTCGCTCAACTCGGCGCGCGCTGCCGATCGAAAGCGAGCCTCCGTTGCGGGGCCGCCGCGAAGCGCTCGCTCCGCGGCGAAGGCGCGCCACGATTTCGGGGCGACGCCGCCGAGCGCGATGCGAACGTCGCGTACGGTCCCGTCGCTCGCGACGTCGAGCGCCGCCGCGACGGAGACGAGCGCGAACGCGTAGCTCGCGCGGTCGCGGACTTTTCGATACGCGGAGTTCGCCGCGAACGGTAACGCCGGCACCTCGATCGCGGTGATGAGCTCGTGCGGATGCAATGTCGTTTCGAGATCGGGCCGATCGCCCGGGAGCCGGTGCAGGTCGACGAAGTCGATCGTACGCTCGCCATTGGGACCCGTCGTGTGGACGAGCGCGCCGAGCGCGGCGAGCGCCACGCACATGTCCGACGGATGCGTCGCGACGCATTCCCCCGACGCGCCGAGGATCGCGTTGATGCGGTTAAAGCCCTCGATCGCGTCGCAGCCGTCGCCCGGCGTTCGCTTATTGCAGTGCGCGGCATCGTCGTAGAAATAGACGCAACGCGTGCGCTGCAGGACGTTGCCGGCGACCGTCGCCATGTTACGGATCTGGCCGCTCGCGCCGGCGAGAATCGCGCGCGCCAGCAGCGGGAATCGCGTGCGGACGGCGAGGTTCGTCGCGACGGCGGTATTCGTCGCGGCGGCGCCGAGGAGCAGCGATCCGTCCTCGCGTTCTTCGATCTCGTGCGAGAGCCGCGTGACGTCGACGAGTGCGTGCGGCGCTTCGATGCGCTCGCGCATCAGGTCGACGAGGTTCGTCCCGCCGCCAAGATACTTGGCGCCCGCGATACCTTCGGCGAGACGGATCGCGGACGCGGCATCTTCCGCGCGTTCGAATCGAAAGTCGATCATCGCGCGGCTACCGGCGCGAAGACGTCTTCGATGGCATCGACGATGCCGTTGTACGCCCCGCAGCGGCAAAGATTGCCGCTCATGCGCTCGCGTAGTTCGTCGCGATCGAGCGTCATGGTTCGCTCGCCGAGATTCGCGGTGACGTTACTCGGTACGCCGCGCTCGACTTCGCCCGCCATGCCGATCGCCGAGCAGAGTTGACCGGGCGTGCAGTAGCCGCACTGGAAGCCGTCGTGCTCGACGAACGCGGCTTGGAGCCGATGCAACTGACCGTCGCGTTCGAGACCCTCGACCGTCGTGATCGAACGGCCGTCGTACTGCACGGCGAGGGCGAGGCACGCGTTGATGCGCTCGCCGTCGACGAGCACCGTACACGCGCCGCATGCGCCCTGATTGCAGCCCTTCTTGCTCCCCGTCAACCCGAGATGGTCGCGGAGGAAGTCGAGCAGCGACGTCCTCGCCTCGAGCGACACCGCCACCTCACTGCCGTTGATCGTCATCCGTATCGCGTTCACTCGCCACCCGCTTCATCGCCACGAACACGCGAATCGATGCGATTCGATGCGTTCGTGATGCACGTACGACTACGTTCCCGATCGTGACGGCGCCTACACCGGCACGTTGCGTTCGACGATTTCCGTCGTCTGCGATTCGCTTCGCTATCTCGCGCGGGATATAGCGCTTGGACGGTTCATGCTGCCATGCGATCTGTCATTACGATGCAGCCCCGGCGCTCTCGACGTAAACACCCTCGTTCACGTCGCCAGCGTACGCGCGGCCGGTACGACGAATTGCGTCTCGTCGATCCCGTGCGAGCGTTTGAGATGCTTTGGGGAGATCGCGAGATACGCGATCGGTACGATCACGAGCGTGAGCAGGAGCGACGAACTCAGGCCGCCGATGACGACGACGCCGAGCGACTGCCGCTCCGCCGCCCCGGCCTCGAGCGCGAGCGCGAGCGGCAGCATGCCCGCGATCATCGCGACGGTCGTCATCAAGATCGGCCGGAACCGGGTCTCCGCCGCCATGACGATCGCACGCAGTTTCGAATGTCCCGCATCGCGCGAGCGATTGGCGAACTCGACGAGGAGGATGCCGTTCTTCACCACGAGACCGATCAGCAAGACGGTGCCGATCAGCGAGAAGAGGTTGAGCGTCTCGTGCGTGAGTGCGAGCGCGCCGAGCGCTCCGATGATCGCGAGCGGAACGGCGAAGAGAATGATCGCGGGCGAGCGGTAGCTGTTGAAGAGCGCCACCATCAACAGATACACGAGCACGAGCGCGATCCCGAGCGCGGCTGCCATGCCGCCGATCGTCTGCGACAGATTTTGCGACGTCCCGCCGCTCGAAGGCGCGACGACGATATCGCTCGGGAGATGCAGCGCGGCGACCTTCGCCATGAAGGCGCTCTCGACGTTCGATTGTGCGTAGCCGGGACCGACGTTCGCGGCGACGGCGATCTCCGTACGGCGATTCTCGCGCGTGATCAGGGGTGCCACGGGTGCGTAGGCGAGTTTCGCAAAATCTCCGACGTGGACGATGTTGCCGTTCGTCGCGCGGACCGCGATCGCCGCGATGGCATCGACGTTCGTGCGGTCGGCGACCGGATAGATGACGTCGACGTTGTAGATGCCGTTCGAGGTCGCGTACATCGTCGCGGGATCGGCCGCGAACGCCGCCCGAACGGCCGTCGCGGCGCTTCCGATGCTCACGTTTAACGCGCGCGCGGCGTCGCGATCGAACTCGACCGATACTTGCGGCACGAGCGACGATGCTCCGCTCGTGATGTTGGTCGCTCCGGGAACGCTCGCCAAGGCGTTCGCGATCTTCACCGCGGCATCGGTCGGATCGGTATTCGAGCGCGACGAGACGACGTAGCTGATCGGCTGCGTCACGCCGCCGCCGCTCGAGGTCGCCGGAATGACCGCGACCTTCGCCTGGGGTACGAGCTTCGGGATGTCGCGCCGGTATTGCGCGACGTAGTAATCGGTCGCGTGTTTGCGATTCGTGTTGAGTTGCACCGTGATCTGCCCGAGGGGCGCCTCGTTGACGAACGCCCGCTGCGATTGCGATCCGCCGGAGATCGCATTTTCGTTTTGCAGATCCGGCGTGTGCGATAAGACGTACGATTCGACGATCGCGACACGATCGCGCGTCGTCGCGACGGCGATCCCCGCCGGAAACGTGAATTGGATCGTCACCTCGCCGCTATCGATCGCGGGGATGAATTCGAATCCGATCGCCCCGAGCGGGATGAGGGCGATCGCGCCGACGAGCGCGATCGCGGCGAAGGCCACGGTGAGGGTCTGATGCCGTAGGGTCCACGCGAGCAGCCGGTGCGCGTACCACGAGCGAAGGCGCTCCACGCCTCGTTCGAAGCGGCGGATGATCCCGGGCGCGCGCCACGTCGAACGCATCGACCAATGTGCCGCGAGCGTCGGCGTGATCGTAAACGACGTGAAGAGCGAGGTGAGCGTCGCGACGGCGACCGTCAGGCCGAACTCGTTGAGGATCTTCCCGAGCTGGCCCGGCAAGAACGCGATCGGGACGAAGACGACGACATCGACGAGCGTCACGACGACGGCGGCGAGCCCGATCTCGAGCCGTCCTTTTAGCGCCGCGGTCATCGCGTTTTCGCCCATCGCTCGATGGCGTTCGATGTTCTCGAGAACGACGATCGAGTCGTCCACGAGAATTCCGATGACGAGCGTCATCGCCATGAGCGAGATGGTATCGAGCGTGAAGCCCATGAGATACATCGCGCCGAGCGTGATTCCGAGCGACGTGGGGATGGCGAGCATCACGACCACGGCATTGCGCCAGGAACCGAGGAAGAAGACCATGACGATCGACGTCAGTACGATGCCCTCGAGCAGCGTGTGGGTGACGACGTTGATGTCCTGTTCCGTTTGCGTCGCCGACACTTTCGTGACGTCGAACGCGACGGCGGGGAACTCTTTTCGTAAGGCCGGCAGCTCGGCGAGCGTCGCGTTGGCGACTTGGACTTCGCTCGCGCCGGCCGACTTGATCACGCTCAGCGTCACGCCGCCGAGCCCGTCGAACGTCGAATACGAGCGAACGGGTTCGTAGCCCGATGAGACCGTCGCGACGTCGCCGACGTGCAAGAGTTGCGCGGAGACGCCCCATGTCGAAAGCGACGCGACGCTCGTATTCGTCGAGCTCGACGTCGCGGGCGTTGCGTTCGTCGACGCGATCAAGAGATTGGAGACGGTACGGACGTCTTGGATATCGGCCCGAACGTCGATGCTCGTTTCCTTGCTTCCGGCTGTCGCATAGCCGCCGGGCGAGCGTTGATTATTTGTCGACACCGCCGTGACGATGTCTCCCAGCGTCGCGCCGTGCGCGGCGAGCTCGTCCGGATTCGCGGAGATCACGAGCGCCGGCGTCACCGCGCCCTGCGTCTGCACGGACGAGACGCCCGAGATCTGCTCGAGTTCGGGCACGATGCTATTGCTGATCTCCCGCGCGAGGCCGTCGGGCGTTAGACTCTTCGACGAAGCGAATAAGCCCACGACGGTCGTCTGGCTCGGATCGAACGTCGATACCGTCGGGGTTTTGAGATCGGTCGGCAGCTGCGATTGGGCGGCTTGCACGCGGTCCTGGATCGCGACGAGATCGGCATTCTTATCGGACGTGAGATCGAACGTCGCCGAGACCGTCGCTTGGCCTTCTTGAATCGACGACGTGAGATACGAGAGATTCGGCGCGCCGGCGATTTGGTCTTCGAGCGGCTTCACGATCGAATCGCGCATCTGCGTCGGCGACGCGCCCGCATAGTTGACGTTCACGGAGACGACGGGGAAATCGACGTTGGGAAACTGCTGCCGCACGAGCGATTGCCACGAGTACCCGCCGATGAGCGCGACGAGCAGCAACGTCACGAACGCGAGCGTCGGCCGGGCGATGAACAGCTTCGTCAGCGACATCTTAGCGGAGCGCCACGGTCTGACCGTCGGTCAGGGCGTCGCCGTTCGGGACGATCTGCGTTCCGGGCGATATTCCGGAAACGATCGCATCGGCGGTCGTCTCCGCAAGCACCGTCACCGCGGCGGTGCGATACTTGCCGTCTCGGACGATGCCGATCGCGTTTTCTTGGCCTCCGACGAACGCGGTCCGCGGAACCATCGTTCCGACCACGGGATCGAGCACGAGACGACCCGTCACGGCCATGCCCGCGAGAAAGGCGCCGCTCTCATTGTCGAGCCGGACTTTCATCGTGAAATTCGTCGAGCCGGGCGCGGCTTGCCCGAGGATCGCCGTAATCCGGCCGGTCTTCGTCACCGTTTTGCCCTGCGCCGTCACGGTGACCGCGTTTCCGACCCTCGCGCTCGCGAGCTGTACCGACGAGGCGTTGAGCTCGGCGTAGACGGTCGAAAGCGCTTGAACCGTGAACAGCGTGCGCGAATCCGGGTATTCGCCGGGATTGAGATTGCGATTGGTGATGACGCCGTCGATCGGCGCGTAGATGGTCGCGCGGGCGATCTGCGCCGCGACGTTGTCGGCGGTCGCGTGTGCTTGGGCGGCCGCTTCGCGAAGCGAGGCGACGCTCGCGCCTTGAAGGCCCGAGCTTTGCGAGCCGTTCGTCGCTTCGGTGAGTTTCGCGGTGCGTAAGGCCGCTTCGTCGGCGACGACGGCGGAGCGATCCGAAGCGACGGTCTGCGCCTGCGAATCGGTCGTCTGCTGTGCGATGTAGCCGGATTTCGAGAGTTGCTCGTCGCGGGTGAGATTGAGGTCGTCCAATCGAAGCTTTTGATTCGCTTCCGCGAGCGTCGAGGCGGCGGTGGAAACGTCGCTGTGACCGGTGCCGATCGTCTGGGCGCCGGCGTAGACTTGCTTCGTCGCCGCGGCATCGGCTTCGCGCGCCGCGTGCAGATCGGCTTCGTACGTCGCCTGCAGATCGGTTACGTCGAGGGTCGCGAGGATCTCGCCCTTCGTGACCCGATCGCCTTCGACCACGCGCACCGAGCTCGCGGGCTCGGCCAGGGACGTCGATATCGATACGTTCTGTGAGGGCGCGATGAAGCCGCCGAGTTGACGCGTCGGCGAAATCGCTCCGCGAGGAGCGGCCGTGACCGTTACGAGCGGTGCGTCCGCGTGGCCCGCCGCGGCGGCCGCCTTTTGGGTGCCGCACCCGGCCAGGGCGATCAGGAGGCAGAACGCTCCGATCTCGGTTAATCTGTCCATGGCGCTAGCATCGCGCTTCCACCTCCGGACGCGCTTCGAACGATCCGCAGGGCATCTGGAGAATGCGGGAGCTTAATGGTTCGTACATGGTCGGTCTAGGGACGCCCAAGGTCGTCGTCATCGACGATGAAGAAGGGTTGCGCGAGCTGTTGCAAGTCGGCCTGACGATGGACGGTTTCGCCGTGAAGACGGAGCCGGACGGCATCCGCGGCCTCGAGACGATCCGATCGTACGAACCCGACTGCATCGTGCTCGACGTCATGCTTCCCAAGGTCGACGGTCACGCGCTCGTCGCCATGATCCGGCGGATCACGCACGCGCCGATCATCATGCTTACGGCTCTCGGCGAAGTTCGCGATCGGATCGAAGGCTTGCGATCGGGAGCGGACGACTACATGCAGAAGCCGTTCGATCTCGAAGAGCTCGCATTGCGCATCCGCGCCGCCATTCGCCGTCCGACGCTGCGGGACGCGGAGCGCTTTATCTTCGACGAGCTCGCGATCGACGTGCGGGCGCGTACCGTCGAGCGGGGGGGCACGTACCTCAAGGTTTCCGCTCGCGAGTTCGATCTGCTGTTGGCGATGGTGCGGCGACCGCGCCGGGTGTTCACGCGGGACGAGTTGCTCGATCTCGTGTGGGGGACCGAACGCGACACCTCTCCGCAAACGGTCGAAACCTTTATCTCGTCGTTGCGGCAAAAGGTCGATGCCGGCTTCGGGAGACCGCTCATCCATACGGTACGCGGCGTCGGGTATACGATCCGTACGCCGTGATGAACACGCTGTATGCGAGATTGTTCGTCTCGGCCGCGAGCATCGGCATCGCCGTCATGGCGGTGTTCATCATCGTCTTGAGTCTCGTCGGCGGCCCGCTCATCTCACGGCCGATCGCGCAATCTCTCGACGCCGCCGCCGCGAACGTTCGCACGCTGGCTTCCTCCGCACCGCGCACGGAGTCTTTCGACGTGCTGCTCCGGCGTATTCTCGAGAATACCCGAACCGATGAAGTCAATATCGCCATCATCCCGAGCCCGGAAGCGCAACGCGTGCCGCCGGCTCCGGTCGGGCCGATCGATATCGGAACGGCGCTGGGTATTCGAGGCAAGGCCGTACGCGTGGGCGACAACATCGTCTTGATCATCCCCGCGAACGATCGCTTGAATGCTGCCGTTCGCGCCTATCTCGCGCTCGTCGCAATCGCCGTCTTGGTTTCGCTCGGAATCTCACTTGCGGCAGCGCGCTGGAGCGCGAGGCATGCCATATCGCCGCTGCTCGCCGTGACGAGCGAGCTCGAGCGCTTTGCTTTGGGAGATTTCCGCGAGCAGACGTTGCGAACGAACGAACGCGGCGAAGTCGGAGCTCTCACCACCGCGTTTAACGGTGCCGCACGACAGGTCGCTCGATCGTTCGAAGAACGCGAACGTGTCGAAAATCGGATGCGCCAATTCGTCGCCGACGCGAGCCACGAACTGCGAACGCCGATGACGATCGTCGGAGGCTTCATCGACGTGATGAGGCGCGGCGGTCTGAAAGACGAGCAGATGCGCGAGAACGTACTCGCTCGGATGAGTTCCGAGAACGCGCGGATGCGGCGTCTCGTCGATCGACTGATCGTTCTCGCGAGAATGGAACGCCTGCCCACGGTTTCACCCGAAGTCGTCGAACTCGGCGACGTCGTATGCGAAGCGATCGCTTCGCGGGCCGTCGAAAACGCGATCGTCACGTTCGATCGCAGCAGCGGTGCGACGTATATCCGGGCCGATCCGAGCGACATTTTCGAAGCCGTCGGGAACCTCATCGAGAACGCGACGAAATATGGGTCGGGCGCGAGCGTATCGATCGAACGTGTGTCGGGGACGGCGATCGTCCACGTTCGGGACCGCGGACCGGGGATCGACGTGATCGACGCCGAGAGAATCTTCGAACGATTCTATCGAGGCGAGGCCACGCGCTCCGTCGCAGGATCCGGCCTCGGTCTGACGATCGCGCAGAACGCGGCGCGTCGCGCCGGCGGAACGCTCGCGTTGGAAAACGCGAACGCAGGCGAGACGACGTTTACGCTGCGCTTCTCGTTGTTGGAAGCGGCGAATGGCGTTTCGTCGATGCAGGGCTGAGGCCGAGCGCTTCTCGCTGCCGGCGTACGCTACAAGTGGTCGGCGCTCCACGTCGCGTCCGCGCGACTTGTGAGGATCGCTCCGCCTTCGCTCGCCCACCACGTTCGCGCCGCCGTCGAGAGCGGCGCGATCATGAGGACGGCGTCTTTACGGCGACGCACCGAGCCGCGCGGCAAGACGTCGCGCACGCCGAGCGGCGGTAGCCATCCGCCGATGCGCCCGAGATCGCCCGCCGCCGCGCGCAAGAGCGCGGGAATGCGCGCGCGGCCCTCGTCGCCGTCGAAGCCGAACTCGTCGCAGACGAACGTATCCTCGCGCATCACGCGCCGCCCGATCGTGTACGCGGCGACCTTGCGATCGCGGCGCACGACGAGGTGCACGGGCTGCGTTCCCGCCGGCGCCGGTGCGTCCCAGATGTGCCGCATCGTCTCCCAGAGTGCGGGCGTGCGCCGCATGACGAAGGGCCGCGTCGCCTCCATCGCGTCGAAGCACCGCCGGACGGCCGGCCAATCCGCGGGCCGAAGTGGCTCCGCACCAGCCGGGGAGCCGTCGAGCGACGCGGCGCGCAGCGTCAGCAGGCGTGACGGCAGCGCGATAAAGCCGAGCTTCTCGTAGAACGCCGGATGGATATCGGAGTAGAGATACGCGAGGTCGCGACCGGCCGCCCGCTCCGCGTCGAGCGACGCGCCGATCATCGCGCTCGCGAAGCCACGTCCGCGGAACGGCTCGGCCGTATAGACGGCGCCGTAGCCCGTCGCGCGCAGAGATCGCTCGCCGATGCGCACGTCGCGGTCGTAGTTCTTACACGAGCACGCGATCTCGCCGCCTTCGCGCAGCCCGACCGTGAACCGCCCGCGCCGGCCGTACACCGAGCTCGCCATCGTGCGTAGGTCCGCCACGTAGGTTTCGAACGTCCGTCCCGCGCCCCAGAGCGGATACGTGAGTGGGAGGATCTCGCGAACGTAGTCATCGATTGCGATCTGCTCGAGGACGATCGGGGGCGGCACGAGAGCTGGGGTGCCACGCGAGGTGAGCCCGAGCCTGTCACCTTCGAATGGGTGACGCCCCCGGAGGGAGACGTGCCGCGCGAGATGTGATCGTAATCTGACGACGGCGGACGCATTGCGGAAGGCTCTCGAACGCGGTCCCGAGATTACAAGCACGGTGCCTCGAAACGTCAGCGAGCTGCGGCCTTCCGGAGGATCGTTCGAGTCGGCGCTCGCCGACTATCGCGCGGCTCGGTTGCAGTCATGCCTGCGGCAGCTGGGTCGAGGCGATACCGTCCGCGAGCGGCTCTTACGCGCTCGAACGCTGCTTCGCCTCAGAGAGCCTGATGCAGCGCTCGAATCGCTGAGTAACCTGACCGGTGCGGTCGACGCCGAACGGTCGGAGATCGCGCTCCTGACCGCCGTCTCACTCTCGCGGCTCGGACGGAACGCCGACGAAATGATAGCCGAGGCGACGACCCATGCGAACGCTTCCGGCAATTTCGAATTACGTGCTGAGGCGATCTTCTTTAGGGCGCTCATCGCAATAGGACGTGGCAGACTATCTGATGCGCGCACTACATGCCGAGAAGGCATCGCTTTCTTGAGTATTCCACGTCAACAAGAAGAGACCGATCACATAATCCCACTCGCTCATATCTGGTCGAGAACGTACGAATTGACTGGATTCGTTCACGCTGCGGAAGGACAGTATCGTTCTGCCCTCTCGTATGCGAAGCTAGCGCTTTCCGTGTATGAAAGCGGTCAAGTCCCTGACGTTTATCAGGAATCATTCTTTCTTCGAAATTTGGTCATTTTATCACGCGACTTCGATCTCGAGAAAGACGTGTGGGGATTGTCCACACGCGCGAGAAAGCTCGAATGGACCGATGACATCGCACCTATAAGATGTTCGACGTTTGAAGCGCTCGGATGGTGCTTCGCACTGCGCGGAGACGTAGTTGAATCGCTGCGGATATTTCGAGAGGCGGCCTTTTCGGCAACATCACCTGCGGAGCAGGTTTTGCTTGCAGTCAATCGTGCACTCATCGCAAGATCGTTTGGACATCAGCCGATGGCTTTTGAAGAAGTCGAGTACGCCGCTCGAGTGGCATTCGGCTTCGATTGGAATACGGCGAGCGGAGATCTTCGTGACGCCTTACTTGGCTTAGCGCAGATAGCCGCATCGATCGATGCGAACGTTGCACGGAAAGCCTTAGATCGCTATGATGCCATCTCGGTCGGAATGGATTTGAATTTCGCCGCTCGACTCGAAGATCGAGTCCGTGCAGAGGAAGCTTATACGCGGGGGGTCGTGCTGCGCGCCGAAGGGCAGATAGCAGCGTCGATCGAGCGCTTGATAGTCGCGTTCTCGCTATGGCACAAAATCGGCTTTGAATGGCGTGCGGCTCGTGCTGCCTTAGAACTGGCGGAATTAGACGCGGGCGAACCGTTCCTGGAGTTCGTCCGAGAAGATCTGAAGGTACGGCCGATTTCGATTTTTGCACGCCGGGCCTACGAAGTAGCTATCTGAGCGCGCCGTCAGCTTTTATAGGCATCGAAGTAGTGTCTTACGTAGCTGTGAGGCATTACTTCATCGATGTAATCGGCGTCGAATAGTACGAACGTGTCCATCGATCTTGAAATCAGCTCATTACTGTCTAGGCTCGCGAAGCACCATTCTTCTACGCACAGTCACGTCGTCAGCGTAGCTTCGTTTTGCCGGCGCCTCGCGACAGCAATGGTGATGTCTCCGTCGGAAATCAGCTTCGTCGAACGATGCGGTGCGCTGCACGATATTGGCAAACTCTTTATTTCGCCGGATATCCTCAGTAAGCCGGGTCCGCTCGATAATCGAGAATGGGATATCATCCGAGGCCATCCCGAGAGTGGAGCGGAGCTCCTGAATGCTACGTCGTTTTTGAGCGATTGCGCTCCTATCATCGTATCTCACCACGAGCGAGTCGATGGCCGCGGCTACCCGTTCGGGCTTGCCGGCTCTCGTATTCCGCTCGAAGCACGCATGGTTGCCGTTTGCGATGCGTTCCACGTGATGATCGGTGGACGGCCGTACCGACCGGCGATTACGCCGCAAATGGCGATCACGGAATTGCTGCGTTGCAGCGGAAGCCAGTTCGACGAGTGGGTCGTAGCAACGTTCGTAGCAGCGATCGACGTTGGCATTTCGGACTCCCAAGACTCGAGACGCAAGGCGCAACACGAAGAAGGCTTTTAAAGCATAAAAAACGGTCAGTTAGCAGGGCAATGGGGTCGACTTAGGGGAAGCGCCGTTACCCCCCGGCAGAGCCAATGGCGTCTGCAGATGCATTCCCACACTGCCAGGAGGGGACCACTCTCTACGCCTTGAGGAAATCGCTGTGTTTCTCGACTTTTTACAAGCTTTCGTCGCCTCGGTCGCTCATGTAACGAGCCATATCGTCACGATTCTCGGTATCGGATCATCCGCGAGCGGTTAATATCGCCAGCTTTGGACGAAGGATCAAGGCTGAATCGAGGCAGAACCAAATAACCAATTAACCACGATTAGAGGTGCGGTGCTTCGTTCCGTCAGTCATCTGCCGGCTATTAAAGATTCGTTCGATACGGCTCTTGCCGACTATCGGGCGGCTCGCTTCCGATCGTGCTTACGGCGGCTTGGTAAACCCGAGTCGAATGCAGAAAGTCTATTGCGCTCTCGAGCGCTCCTGCGACTAAAAGAGCCCACATCCTCACTCGAGTGTTTGCAAGGGTTGGAAGGCGTAACCGACGTTGAACGTGCGGAAGTCGCCCTACTAAAAGCGGTCACCCTGTCACGCCTTGGTGTTGACGCCAGCCCCATGCTTCTGGAAGCGACTGCGTATGCCATATCTTCGAGTAACACGGCCGTCGAGGCCGACACCCAATATTACGTCGCGCTCATCGCTTTTGGTGAAAACTTCATCACTGACGCGAGATTAGCGTGTGACCGTGTTTTGGACGTCGTGCGGGTATCTGCCGTCGGCGCGTCATCCTCATATATTATTCCCCTAGAGCACGTGATATCTCGCACCCATGAACTTCTGGGCTTGTTAGATGCGACGGATGGTCGTTATGATAAGCAGCTCACACAAACAAAAGCGGCACTTTCCTTTCTTAGTACCTGTTCGATTCCCGATGTTTATCAGAAAAGTATCGCCCTAAAAAATCTGACAATTCTTTCTCGCGATTTTGATCGCGGCGAAGACATTTCGGATCTCGCCAGGTATGCGAAGGAACTTCCGTGGAGCGAAGATATCTCGGCGGTCCAATTTCGAACCCTCGAGGCGCTCGGCTGGTGCTATGCGTTGCGCGGCGATGCCGTGGAATCTCTTCGGTTGTTTCGAAAAGCGGCTGTTGTCGCGAGTTCGGTTCCGGAGATCGTCCTTCTCGGCCTCGACCGCGCCCTAATCGCACGTTCGTTCGGTCATGAGCCGATGGTTTGCGAAGAATTAGAGCATGCAGCGAAAATAGCGTTCGATTTCGATTGGAATACGGCCGACGGAGATCTGCGCGTAGCTCTTCTATATCTAGCCCAAGTCGCCGCATCGGTTTCGCCGAGTGTTGCGCGCGTTGCACTCGACGAGTACCGCAGAATCAACGTAGTGATGGATCCATCGTTTTCGTCGAGGCTTGAAGATGCGTACCGGGCTGAAGAAGCGTATACGTGCGGCGTCGTCATGCGGGCCGAAGGCCGACTTGCGGCTTCGATCGAGCGCTTGACGTTTGCGTTCTCGACGTGGGAGCGCATCGGCTTTCAATGGCGAGCGGCGCGTGCGGCCGTCGAACTCGCGGAGTTGGAAGCGGGCGAGCCGTTCGTCGAGGCCGTTCGGCGCGACTTGATTACTCGCCCCGACTCGATCTTCGCGGCGAGAGCGTATAAGATCGCCGTATAGAGCGAATATAAGTAAAATCCGGCCCGCTTGTGACGGGCCGGATCTCTTTCAGTTCATCGAGCGCGTAGTGCGCGCGATGCCTCCTACGTGGCGGGAAGGCGAGTTGACGCCGAACGGCCGCCATTTCCGCGACCTCGCTTGCCGCGTCGGCATCATTACGCACTCGCGAACGGCGTGCGGGCTTCGCAGGCGTCGCGAGCGTGCCGATCGATATCGTCGTAAAGAGCGCGCCGTGTCGCGAATCCGCGGTGGCGAGCGTCGACCGTCTGCGCGCCGGCCAGGCGGGGAAGCGTCGAGGCGAACGAGGCGGCGAGTAGGGCGCTGGTGAGGATCTTCAGGGGGCTTCCTTGCATTCGAGTGACGTGGGCTCACGATTCGATCGCACATGCCAGCGAGTCGCCCGAGGTCCACGGATTCGCATCTCGTACGGCGACGCTCGACGTGCGGGAGACTTCCGCGTCACCGGGCAGCGGCGTCATGATGCGCGTCGCTCGTTTCCCGCGAGCGTTCTTCGTCAGCAGATAGTCGAACGTCGAAGCGTGGAGCACAGCCGTGATCGGCGTAGAGGTCGTTCGCGATACCGCCTGAAGGGCGGCCCGGTTAAACGGTTTCTCGCCCGACTGCGACCGCCGTTGCGAGCCGGCTTCCTCGAATTGCGAAGATCCGCCGAGGATCGCCGGCAGAATCGGATCGGCCTCACCGCGTCCGGGAAAGCGAAATGCCGCGAGGCGCGATCGCTCTGGCAGAAAGCGCAGAACGCCTTCGAAGCGGAGATCGGCGCGACGAAGGCCGCGCGGCTTCGCCGAATGATGGCCGACGTCGCCGACTTCGACGCTCGACCGCGCGCCCTTCGAAAGCGTTACACGAACGCCAGTTGATCGTAGCTGCCCGCGATGATGCCGTTCGGCGAGCGGCCGAGCCAACGCTCGACGACGGTCGCGTAGACTTGCCGGAAGTCGTACCCGTGCACGAGATCGCCGTTCGCGTCGAGCGACGTGAGCGAGGGATGCTCGCCGTAGACGCCGCCCCGCACCTTGCCGCCGACGACGAAGAGCGGCATCGCGGTACCGTGATCCGTCCCGTTCGAGGCATTCTGCTGCACGCGGCGGCCGAATTCGGAGAACGTCATCGCGAGCACGCGGTCGGCATTGCCGTGCGACGCGAGGTCCGCGTAGAACGCTCGCAGGCCGTTGCCGAGATAGCCGAGCAGCCGGTCCTGCTGCGCGCGCTGTCCCGCGTGCGTGTCGAACGAGCCGATCGTCACGAAGACGATTCGCGTGCCGATGCGCGCGTTGACGATCTGCGCGGCGAGCTGGAGCTGTCGGGAAAATGGATCCGTCGGATAGGTCGCGCCCGGGACGTACGTGCCGAGCTTCGCGCGCAGCAGATCGCCGCCGTGCATGGCGTTGCGCGCCGTCGTTTCGACGAGCGCGAGATACGGCGATTGGCCGGGCGTCGCGCCGTCGTAGAGCCGGCCGGCCGTCGATTTCGAGGTCGCATCGCGGCCGACGTTATAGCCGTAGGTGTTGAGCGAACCGATCGCGGGGACGTCGACGTGTGACGCGAGCAGTGCCGTCGGCACCGTGTCGCCGAGCGAGACGGCGGTGAAGAGGCCGCTCGCGTCGTTCGCGTTTGCGGCCCGCGTCGAGACGGTTTCGTCGAGGTAGCGGCCGAGCCAGCCGTTCGAGACGGGGCGATCGGGCGACGCCGTCTCCCAGATCTGCGTCGCTTCGAAATGCGAGCGATTGGGATTCGGATACCCGACGCCTTGCACGATCGCGGCGCGGCCATCTTTGAAGAGGTCGTCGAGGCCGGCGAGCGCGGGGTTGAGACCGATGCGGCCGTCGATCTTGATGACGCTGTTCTCGCGAATGCCGATCGTCGGCCGCACGCGCTGATAGGCATCGTCGGAGTACGGCACCACCGTGTTGAGGCCGTCGTTCCCGCCACCCATCTGAATGACGACCAGGACGTTGTCGGGATCGACCGTGCTGCCGAGCACGGGCAGCGGTGCCGCGTCGGCGACGCTGCCGAGGAACGACGGGATCGTGCCGCCGAGCACCGCCACGCCGAGCGAGCGGGAGAGAAACGCGCGCCGTGAGGCCATGTCAGTTCTCCATCAGTTGAGTTGGTTCGCGGGAAGGTTGAGGACGAGCGCGAGCGCGCCTCGGATCTTATCCTGATAGTTCTCGCCGCTGAGCGGAACGGGGACGGTTGCGTCGGCCGAGTCGAGATAGGCGAGCAGCGTCGCGCGGACGTCGCTCGTCACGTCGTCCTGCATCGCGTCGCGTGCGAGCGATGCGAGCACGCGATCCGGCACGAGACCGCCGGCGGCGGCCACGACGGCGTCGGGCGTATAGGCGGCCGCCGCCTGGACGGCTCCCGGCCGCGGCGGCACGGTGCGTACGAGGCGGTTCACGTAATTGAAGCGCGCGAGCAGCGTCGCGGTGTTGATCCATGTCGGACCGCCGTCCCAGCCCTTCACGTTCGGCGGCGCGAGCGGTTGTTGGCCCATGTGCGCCATCCAATACGCCGTGTCTTTCGGCGCGCTCGAAATCCCCATGAAGCGCAGCAGCCCGATCGTGAATTCGATCGGACTCTTCGGCAACGCGCGATACGCACGCTGTGAGAAGAAGACGTTCGATCGCAGCAGCGTGCCGACCGTCTGCGCAATATCGTAGCCGCTGAGCGCGTAGGTCTGCGCGAGCGCTTCCGTGAGCTCGGGCTCGGGATCGGAGTATACGAAAAATTCGAGCAGCTTGCGACAGATGAAGCGCTGATGCGCGGGTTGCGAGACGATGATCGCCACGGCGTCGTCGGCGCCGAACGCACCCGTGCGTCCGAGCAGCGTCTTCTCGCCCGTGTCGTGCAGCGCGGGCCGGAAGACGGCGCGGTTCGTCTTATCGAGCGTCCAGCCGGTGAACGCGCGCGCCGCCGCGTGAACGTCGTCCTCGCCGTACTGCCCGAGGCCGAGCGCGAAGAGCTCCATGAGCTCGCGCGCGAAATTCTCGTTCGGATGCGCTTTATTATTATAGCGATTGTCCAGCCACACGAGCATCGCGGGATCGACGGCGACCGCGGAGAGGAGCGTTCGGAAATTACCGAGCCCTTTGTCGCGAAAGAGATCGATCTGCTGGACCATCAGCACCGGCGGCACCTTATTGATGCTCGTCGCGAAATGGCCGTGCCAGAAGAGCGTCATCTTCTCGGCGAGCGGATGCCGCGTGCGCAGCATACGATCGATCCACCAGCTCTGTGCCGCGACGCGCCCGGATCTGCGATCGTAGACGAGCGCCGTGTCGGGATAATCGGCGAAGGCGACGTCGGCCTGCTGCGGATGCATCACCGCATCGAGCGCACCGTTCGCACCGAGCGCGACGAGCGCATCGATCTCGGCGGGCGTCCCGCCGAAGCCCGCCCGCCGCATCAGATGCGCCGCGTGCCGGTGCGTGAACGGGCCCGCGTACCGTCCGAGCGGGTCGGGCGCGAGCGCGCCCGGGGGGCGATAGCCGACCTGGGGATCCGTGCTCGTGTCGATCATCGCTCCGGAAACGCCTCGGCGACGCGGCCGGGTTCCGTGAGCACGGCCACACGCGCGCCGCGCCCTCGTCGAAGCGAACGACTTCTCATGCGCGCTTCATCCGCACCGCATTTCTCGCGGCCGTGCAGGCGCCGTCGGCGATCGGTGCACGTCGGCCACATCGGCCTCCCGCGTTCGGCGCACGTCGGCCGCGTCGGCTAGCCGGCGAACCGGTTACGTCGCTTGGAAACGCTCGTAGACGACGACGTCCTCGAGGGCGAGCCGGCTCTCCCAGCCGGCGCGTTCGAGATCGGGTTGTTCCGCGAAGCCGCTCGTGAAGCCGATGCAGAGATAGGCGACGATCGCGAGATGCGCCGGGATCGCGAGCGTCGCGCGCAGATCCGCGGGCTCGAGGATGCTCACCCAGCCGACCCCGAGCCCTTCGGCGCGCGCCGCGAGCCACAGATTCTGAATCGCGCAGACCGTCGAGTAGCGCGCGGTCTCCGGCATCGTGCGCCGCCCGAGCCCGGCCCCGCGCTCGGGTTCGTCGTCGCAGAGCACGCACACGTTGACGGGCGCGTCGCGGATGCCGGCGAGCCGCAGCGTCGCGTAACGTTCCGCGCGCTCGCCCGCGTATGCGCGCGCGGCCTCGGCGTTCGCGCGCGCGAAGATCGCGTGCACCGCCTCACGCGTCGCGCAATCGCGGATGACGAGGAAGCGCCAGGGCTGCGAGAAGCCGACCGAGGGCGCGCGGTGCGCCGCACCGAGCACGCGCAGCACGACGTCGTGCGGTACGGGCTCGGGCGTGAAGTGCGAGCGGACGTCGCGGCGTTCGCCGATCGCGCGGTAGATCGCCGCGCGCTCGGCGCGGGAGAAGGCGTGCTCGTTCGGATCAGACGGTCGCTGAGAGACGGCGCCCTCCGAGCATGACGAGCGCGGGCTTCGCCCCGAGCGGCGCCGCGCTCGTGCTCGGATCGCCCGCGAAGGCCACCACGTCGGCGAGCGTACCGGGTGCGATCCGGCCGCGATCGGGCGTGCCGAGCAGATCGGCCGCCGAGGACGTCGCGCTGCGCAGGAGGTCGAGCGGATGCATGCCCATCGCTTGCAGCAACGCGAAATCGCGATTGTTTTCGGCGTGCGGGAAGACCCCCGCGTCCGTGCCGTAGGCGAACTTCACGTTCGTCGCGACGGCGCGCTGCATGCCTTCGTTGCGGATCTGCGCCGCGCGATGCGCCTTCTCGAGGCTGTCGGCCGGGACGTTGTTGGGATTGCCGGGCTGGAGGATCGAGTCGAGCGCCCAGATCGTCGGCACGAGATACGTGCCGCGCTGCTGCATCGCGCGCAGCGTCGTCTCGCCGACGCCCGTGCAATGTTCGATCGAGTTGCAGCCGCCGGCGACGGCCACGGCGATGCCGCGATCGCCGTGGCAGTGCGCCGATACTTTACGACCGAACTTCTGCGATTCGTCGACGACCGCTTGGATCTCGTCGAGGTTGAGCTGCGGTACGTCGAACGTGTCGCCGTACGAGAGCACGCCGCCGGTCGCGGTGATCTTGATGAGATCGACGTGGCGTTTGACGTGCTCACGCACCTGTTCGCGAAAACCGTACGGTCCGAACGCGGTGCCGGGCTTCTCGTCGTCGTCGACGTGCACCCAATCGGGAAGGTCGTTGAGGTCGCCGTGGCCGCCCGTAATGGAAAGCGCGGTCCCGGCGGCGAGGATGCGCGGGCCGCGAATCGCTCCGCGCGCGATCGCGTCGCGCATCGCGAGATCGATCCCGGCTCCGCCGCCGACGTCGCGGATCGTCGTGAAGCCGTTCGCGAGCATCGCCTGCGCGTTCGCGATCGAGAGCAGCGCGGCTTCGGCGATGCTGTCGGCGGCTTCGTTCTTCGGGCCGAACGCCGTGAGGTAGCGCGACGCCACGACGCCCGCCGCGACGTGCGTGTGCGCGTCGATGAGCCCCGGCATGAGCGTCACGTCGCCGAGATCGACGACCGTCGCATCGCTGCCCGCATCGCCCGCCGTGAGCGAGACGATGCGATCGCCCTTGACGACCACGACGCCCGGCGCGTGCATCCGCGTGCCGTCGAACATGCGCGCCGCACGTAGGACGGTCACGCCCTGCGCGCCGGGCATCGCCGCGGAGAGC
>CAZZZK010000005.1:0-20057 GCA_964658555.1 Vulcanimicrobiota bacterium
GCCTTGAACCCATCCGCCACCATGGCCTTGTAGGCCGCGTCGTCGGGATCGGTCCCGATCGCGAGACCGCGGGCGCGCGGCTGCTCGTGGCCGAGAAGTACGTCGACGCGTTCGTCGAGGCCGACGCGCGCGATCCGTTCGCGATGCTCGCGGCCGCGGAGCGCGCGTTCCCCGAAGGCGCCGACATCGTCGTCAACTGCGTCAACGTGCCGGGCACCGAGATCCCGTCGATCCTGCTCGCCAAAGACGGCGGCATCGTCTACTTCTTCTCGATGAGCACGTCGTTCACGGCGGCGGCGCTCGGTGCCGAAGGTGTCGGTAAGGACGTGACGATGATCGTCGGCAACGGCTACGCGAAGGGTCACGCGGAGATCGCCCTGCAGACGCTTCGCGAGCGCCCCGCGCTGCGCGCTTATTTCACGAAACGCTACGGCGCGCAACCGGCGGCGCCGGCCGCGGTCTAAGGGGAGTGGCTATGGAAACCGTCGTTCGCGAACGTCACGACAAACCGCCCGCGCCGGCGAGTGCGCTCGCCTATCGCGACCTGCGGCAAGGCGAATTCTGGCGAACCGTCCCGGCGTACCGGGACGTCGACGCCGCGACGTTCCTCGATCACATCTGGCAGGGCCGCAACTCGATCAAGTCGCCGGACGAATTGCTCGCGACCGTCAAGGATCTCGTCGAACCCGCGTTCTTCGAAGACGTACGCGAAGGATTCTTGCGCGCGCCGATGGCGGTGCGCGTCTCGCCGTATCTCATCGCCTCGATCGATTGGTCGAATCCGCTCGCCGATCCGATCCGCACGCAGTTCATCCCGCTCGCGTCGAAGCTGCGACCGGACCATCCGCGGCTCACGCTCGATTCGCTGCACGAACAGGAAGACTCGCCCGTCCCCGGCCTCGTGCATCGCTACGTCGACAAGGCACTCTTCCTGCCGCTCAACGTGTGTCCGGTCTACTGCCGCTTCTGCACGCGCTCGTACGCGATCGGCGCGGACACGGAGCTCGTCGACAAGGTTCCGCTCGCGAAGACCCCGGCGCAGTGGCAAGAAGCGTTCGATTACATCGCGTCGCGGCCGGAACTCGAAGATATCGTGATCTCGGGCGGCGACGCGTATCAGCTCTCGCCGCGCTCGATCGCGCTCATCGGCGACGCGCTGCTCGCGATCCCGCACGTGCGGCGGATGCGGCTCGCAACCAAAGGCCCGGCCGTCATGCCGATGAAGATCCTCACGGACGCGCCGTGGCTCGACGCCGTGACGAAGCTCAACGACGACGCGCGCAAGCTCGGCAAGGAAGTCGCGCTCCACACGCACTTCAACAGTCCCAACGAGATCAGCTGGATCACGAAGCTCGCGATGGACGAGCTCTTCTCGCGCGGCGTGCTCGTGCGCAATCAGAGCGTGCTCATCCGCGGCGTCAACGACGATCCGATCGTCATGCAGACGCTCGTGAAACGGCTCGGCTACCTCAACGTGCACCCGTACTACGTCTACATGCATGACCTCGTGAAGGGCGTCGAAGATCTGCGCACGACCGTCCAGACCGCGCTCGATATCGAGCGCTTCGTGCGCGGCTCGACGGCGGGTTTCAACACGCCGACGTTCGTCTGCGACGCTCCGGGGGGCGGCGGGAAGCGCGACGTGCACAGCTTCGATTACTACGATCGCGAGAACGGCGTCGCCGTCTATTCGGCACCGAGCGTGAAGCCGGGCGCGCACTTCGTCTACTTCGATCCGATCGATACGCTCTCGCCCGACGCGCAGCGGCGATGGCATTCGCCCGCGATTGCCGAAGCGATGATCGGTGAAGCAATCGAACGCGCCGGCGGAGCCCGCGACTACATCCTCGCCTGACACGGGCTCCTCGCTCGGCGGCGCGAACGCCGGCGGCCGTGCGGAGATTCCGGCGCTCGACCTTCGCGCCGCGCCGCCCGCGGCCGCCGAGAAGCGCGTCGAGCGAAGCGTCGTGCACGGCGTCGCGCGCGAGGATCCGTACGCCTGGATGCGCGACAAAGCCGATCCCGCCGTCACGGCGCACCTGCGCGCGGAGCAGGCGTATACGGATGCGGTGATGGCTCCGACCGAGAGCCTCCAGCGCGAGCTGTACGACGAGATGCTCTCGCACATCAAGCAGACCGATCTGAGCGTCCCGTATCGCTTCGGCGCGTATTGGTACTATTCGCGCACGCAAGAGGGCATGCAGTATCCGACGCTCGCGCGCAAGCGCGGTTCGCTCGACGCGCCCGAAGAGATCACGCTCGATCTCAACGAATTAGCGCGCGGGCACGACTATCTCGGCATCGGCGCGTACGAGATCAGCGACGACGGGAATCTGCTCGCGTATTCGATCGATACGACGGGCTACCGGCAGTACGCGATGCACGTGAAAGATCTGCGTACGGGCGAGCACCTGCTCGAGGGCGTCGAGCGCGTCGGCTCGATCGCGTGGGCGTCCGATAACGCGACGCTCTACTACACGACCGAAGACGACGTCAGCAAACGCCACGATACGTTCTGGCGCCGCCGTCTCGGCGAGGCGACGAGCACCGTGCTCTTCGAGGAGACCGACGAGCGGTACGACGTCGGGACCGGCCGCACGAACGACCGCACGTTCGTACTCGTGGCGTCGTATAGCAAAGCGACGACGGAATGGCGCGCGCTGCGCGTCGATCGGCCGGGCGGCGAACTAACGGTGATCGAGCCCCGCGGCGACGGCCACCGCTACAGCGTCGAACATCACGGGAACGATTTCTACATCGTCACGAACCTGGACGCGGTCGAGAATCGCATCGTCGTCGCCCCCGACGCGACGCCCGGCCGGGCGCACTGGCGCGAGATCGTCGCCGAGCGCGACGACGTCCACGTCGAGAGCCTCGACATGTTCGAATCGCACGCGATGGTGCGCGTCCGCAAGGGCGGGATCGAGAATCTGGAGATGTTGGACCTCGCGACGAACGCGCTGCGCCCGGTCGCGTTTCCCGACGCCGTGCACGCGATCGGCGCGAAGCAGAATCTCGAATTCCGCACGCAGACCTACCGATACGCCTACACCTCGCTCGTGACGCCGAATTCGGTCTACGAACTCGATATGCGCGACGGCTCGCGCGTGCTGCTCAAAGAGACGGAGGTTCCGGGATTCGATCCGCGCGCGTACGCGACCGAGCTTCGGTACGCCACCGCACGCGACGGCACGCGGGTTCCGATCTCGCTCGTCTATCGCGCGGACGTCGCGCGCGACGGTTCCGCGCCGCTGCTGCTCTACGGCTACGGCTCGTACGGAATCTCGATCGAGCCCGCATTCTCCGCGCCGCGCCTCGTGCTGCTCGATCGCGGCGTGATCTTCGCGATCGCACATATCCGCGGCGGCGGCGAACTCGGCGAACGCTGGCGCACGGCGGGCCATCTCGATCGCAAGATCACGACCTTCGAAGACTTCATCGACTGCGCGGAGTTCGCGATCGCGGAACGCTACACGTCCGCCGACCGGCTCGTCATCCAGGGCGGCAGCGCGGGCGGCCTCCTCGTCGGTGCGGTCGCGAACATGCGCCCGGATCTCTTCCGGGCGGCGATCGCCCAAGTGCCGTTCGTCGACGTCGTGAACACGATGCTCGACGCGTCGCTCCCGCTCACCACGGGCGAGTATCTCGAGTGGGGCAACCCGACGATCCCGGCCGACTACGCGTACATGATGCGCTACTCGCCGTACGACAACGTCGCGGCTCGGGACTATCCGACGATGCTCTTCAAGGTCTCCGTCAACGATAGTCAAGTCCCGTACTGGGAGGGCGCGAAGATCGTCGCCCGCCTGCGCGAGACGGCGACGGGCAACCGGCCGATCCTGCTCGCGACCAATTTCGGTGCCGGCCACGGCGGAGCGTCCGGCCGGTACGACGCGCTAAAAGAGACGGCGTTCAACTACGCGTTCGTCCTCGCGGAGACGCTCGGCCGATAGGCGTTCTTCCCAAACGCGACGCGGCACGAGCCGCCGCGCCACGCTCCGCTCACGTTTCGAGCGCGGCGAACGAGAAAAGGGCGACGATCTCACGATCGCCGCCCTCCTTCGTTCTCGTCGTGAGACCGGTCGGGATCAGTCGCCGTCGCCGTCGTTCTCCTTGACGATCGCCATGCGCGACTGCTTCGGGAGTTCGCCGAGGCCGGTGATCCCGTACTCGGTGAGCTCGTTGAAGTATTTCGAGTCGATGTGGTCGGGTTTCTGGAAGTCCATGCCGACCGTATGCGCTCCCCACCACGCGCCGTCGTGCAGCTGCGCGACGCGGTTCGTGCGCTGCGTCGTCCGCGACGAGCATGCGGGGACGAGCGTCGGATTGACGGGCGACGCGCAGAGCGAGCCCGGCACGATCGCATCGTACGGCGTGAGATTCGGCGCCTGATTCGCGGCGAACACCGTCGACATCGGCGACGCGTTCGCATCGTTGAGGCCGAGCGGCGGAAGCCCGAGAAGCGTCTCGACCGTGCGCAGCGCGTTGACCGTGTTGTACGACGTATGGTCGACGAAGTGCGGCCGCGTGTACGGCGAGATGATGTGGATGATCGAGCGGTGCGCTTCGACGTGATCCTGGCCGTCCTGCGGATCGTCTTCGAGCATCACGATCGCGGTCGACGCCCAGAACTTCGAATGCGAGACCGCTTGCACGAGCTGCCCGATCGCGTAATCGTGATCGGCGAGCTCGAGCTGCGGCGTCGTGAGCCCGGTGCTCTTCGAGAACGCCGCGGTGAACGATCCGGTATGATCGTGCGGGATCGTCATGACCATGAGGTTGGGCATGTTGTTCGCGGCGACGAATCCCGCGAACTCGCGATTCCACTCTTCGATCCGGTAGATGTCGGGATACGATTCATCGAACGCGCGGTAGTAGCGGTCGGTGATCGCCTGGATCGACGGCGTGCTGGGCGCCGATTCGAGGACGCCGTTTTCGAAGGGATGGCGGATCTCTTTGGGCTCGAGCGCCGAGCCCGTGCCGTAGTAGTCGAGATCGATGTTCCAACCGTAGTTGCGAACGGAGAGTCCGCGGCGAAGCGCGTCTTCCCAGATGTATCCGCCGGTCGTGGACGCCCGCAGATCGTCCGCGCCTTCGGAAGCGGAGGGATCGGCGTAGCCCGGCAAGATCGTCGAGCTGCCCGTCGGATCGAGGATGCCCGTCACGCGCGACGTGAAGATCGTGTTACCGCCGGTCGGAGGCAGACCGAGGTTGAGGTTCTTCACGATGCCTTGCCAATCGTAGGTGAACCCGAAGCCGTACGAGTTGCCGTAATCGACGGGCTGCGTCTCCTCGACGTAGGCGTTCGTGTGGCCCTGCATGACCCAGTTCCAGCCGACGCCGCTCGTCTCGCTCGAGTCGTAGAAGTTGTCGAGCGTGACGTAATTCGTCGCGAGGGCGTGGAGATTCGGCGTGATCGGCTGCGGAAAAAACGCGAGCCGCGCGTCGCCGTTCGCGCCGTGTCCGATATCGCCGAGCACCTGATCGAACGTGCGATTCTCGTTGACGATGTAGATGACGTGCTTGATGCGCTGCCGGAGATACGCCATCACGCTATCGTCGTTCGGCGCGCCGAGATGGTTATTGAAATCGGCTTGACGCGTGAGCGACGCGACTTCCGCGACGGACGGCGTCGGCATCGAAACGAGGCCGGCCTTCTCCGCCTCCCACGTGTAGGTGTTGCTATGCGTCGTATTCAGCGAGATGCCGTATGGCGTGTTCCACGAGTAGTACGTCTGGCCCGGATTGGGGCCGGCGTTGGACTTCTCGTTGATCACCCAGAGGTGCTTGCCGTCCGCGCTCGTGCGGATCGACGTCGGATACCAGCCGACCGGGATGCGGCCGAGGTCGCGCTGCCCGACGAGATCGATGACGGCGACGTCGTTCTGGCCGCCCTGCGTGACGTAGAGATACCGGCCGTCCGGGGAGAGCGTCGCGTCGTCGGGATTGGAGCCGCGCAGATTGCGTTCGTTATCGGCTCGCGCGAGCGGGATGCGGTACCGGATCGCGTCGGCGTACGTGTCGATGACGGTAACGGAATCGTCGTTGCCGCACACGACGTAGAGCGTGCTCTGATCTTTCGAGAGCGTCATTTTATTCGGGCCCGACGGCACCGGAATGATCTTGGTGAGCGCACCGCCCGTCACGACCATCACCTGATTGTCGCGCTGGCTCGTCACGTAGGCTTTTTGATACGAACCCGTTTTCGGATCGCTCTTCACCGCGACGGCGAACGGATATTCGCCCTGCGCGATGAGGCTGCCCGGATGGTAGAAGACGACTTCGTTCGTAACGGGGCGCTTCGGCTGCGAGAGATCGACGATCGAGGCCGACGCGTTTCCGAAGTTCGCGACGACCATCGTCTTGCCGTCGTGGCTGACGTCGAGGCCGCCCGCGATCGCGCCCGTGACGAGCGCCGGGACCGCGAGACCGGCCCGCGTATGCGCGAGCAGCCCGCCGTCGTAGCTCGGGATCGGCAAGGTGTCGTGCGAGTTGTGGTTGAGGATCACGAAGGGCGCGTCCGGCTGATAGCGCGCGCTGCTCGCGAGCTGCGCGTTCGCCTTGAAGATGAGGACGCGATCGTCGATGCCGCCCGAGACGAAGAAGCGATCGCCGCTCGGATCCCAGGCGAGCCCCTCGAACGTATTCGGAATCGGGATCTGCTGCAGCCGCCGCGGCGTGCCGCTCGAGACGTCGTACACGAAGACCCACTCGGCCTGATTGATGCCCTGCGCCGGCGCTCCGCCGTTCTCCGGGTTATTGAACGTCGCCGGCTTGCCCGTGAGCGGGTCCAGGACCGGGAAGAGGATAGGCTGGCCGTTCGTATAGTTGATCGACGTATTGAAGCCCGTCGTCAGGACGAGCAGCGTCCGGCCGTCCGGGCTGACCGCTTCGGAGACCGCGTCGTCGGCATCGGCGTTGCCGTCCGGCCGCAGGCCCGTGTACAGGCGCTGATAGCTCGATCCGGGCGCGGCGGTCGCCGTGATGAACTGGCCCGTGGGGATCACGGCGGGCCCGCCGTTCGTCCCGCCGACGGGGGGCAGTCCCGTCGCTGCGGCGACGGCCGCCGCGTTCGCAAATGCGAAACACCCTGACACGAGAGCGGCACATGCCGCTCGTGAACGCAAAAACACCGCGTATCCTCCGACTGCTGGTGACCAGAGGATACGCGGACTCGTGTTAAGGGAACATTAGCGGCGACGAAAGTTTATCTCACGGGCAATCCGTAGCTGACGAACAGCGACTGGTAGGGAAGCCCGAAGCGCTCCGTCGCTCCCGCACCTAGGTAGGGCGCGTACGCAGCTTTGGTCGCGTACTGGTTCAGCGCGAGAGGAACGCCTTGGCCGAGGTAGCCCTCGATGAACGCGTCCTGGTTGAAGAGGTTGAACACCGAGGCCGTGAGCGTTCCGGGCCCGATCCCGAACGATCCGCGTAGCTCGCTGTAGTTGTAGCCCCCCGAATGTTTATTGTTGTTATCGGAGATCACGTGCAACGTGTAGCGCAGGTCGACGCGCGGCGCGAGCTTCCGGTCGAGCGCGAGCGAGAGGGTGTGAAGCGGCAGATACGGGACTTGCGCGCCGATGACGCTCGTGAGGTTGTTCTGGAGGTAGGTGACCGGCGCGGAGACGAGCACGGTCGACGTGGTCGCGTAGTCGTAATCGAAATACGTGAGCGGGTCCGCGCGTAACCGTCCCGAGATCGTGAAGCCCTGCGCGCGGAGCTGTCCGAGATTGATCGCACCCGACACGCCGAGGAGCGATTGCGGATCGGGGACGCCGCACTTCGCGGCGATGAGCGCTTCGGCTTGCGCGAGGAACGCCGCGGGGATGAAGCCGACGCCCGTCGTCGCGAGCGGCGTCAGGCTCGAATAGATCTTGTCGTAGACGTTCGTGTTGTAGAATTCCACTTGGATCTGCGAATCGTCGTGACCGAACTGATGTCCGAGGGCGAGCTCCTCGTCGACGCCGCGTTCGGGCTTGAGCAGCGAGGACGGCGCGGTACCGATCGCGTTCAAGCCGCCGCACGTCGTCCCGCCGCCCCCACCCGCCGTTACGAGATTCGATGGCGTGAAGAGTTGATCGACGAGATCGGCCGTCGGGACCGTGGTCGTCGCACCCGCGGCCGCGCGTACGACGTCGTGTCCGCCCGGAAGATTGAACACGACGGAGAGCCGGGGATCGACGAACGACGAGTTCGTCGTCGTCGAATGCTTGAAATACGCGCTCGCGTACGCCGTGAGCGGCGAGTTCGGCGCGTGGTAGGCGTCGCGCACGAATTCGCCCGTTTCGTGCACGATCGGCGCGCCGTTCAACGCGCCGTTGCGCAAGAGCGCGTACGCCGAGTTGAGATACTCGAAGCCGACGCCGATGCTGTTGCTCTTGGTCACGAAACTGTCGGAAAGGATGGTCCCGGTCGTCGCTACGTACGTGTTGCGATACGACGGGTTATCGCCCGGCACCATGTTGAACGGCAGTTCGAACGTACGATCGTTCGTGTTGAGGTAGCGGTTCGTGAACAGGTCGACGCGGACGTTATCGTGCGAACCGTTCGATTCGAAATGCAGCGCTTCGTCGTTGAAGTTGAACGACTGCCATGCCGGGCCCGCTCCTTGAAACCCCGCCGTGTCGCGCGCGTAGCTGTTCGGCGTCTGACACGGCGCGCCGCCGTCGGGCGTGCCGTTCGGCGCCGTACCCCACGGAACGCCGTTGACGTTCGTCGCGGTGAACTCGCCCGCCGGGCACGGATCGGTCGCCGCCTTGCGGGCGAGCAGCGCGTTGCCCGTGGCGCGCGCGACCGTCGGCGTGAGGTAATCACCGTCGCCGTTCCCGGTCTTATCTTCCCAATAGCTGCTCTGCAGCGCCGTGAACGTGAGCTGCGATGCGCTGCTGAGATCGTAGCGAACTTTTTCGAGCGCGTTGCGCGAGACGGCCGTGCCGTCGTCCTGATAGACCGCGAGATTGCGGACCGCGGGCGACGTCGCCGACGGGTCGTAGGCCGCACCCGGCTGATAGAACGTGTCGCGATGGAACGGCCCGTCGAGGCTGCCGACGCCGTACTCGAAGGCGTAACCGAGCCGGCCGACCGTCCCCGTCGTGGTGATCGCGGTGAGCGCCCGATCGAACGAACCGTAGCCGTCGACGACCGAGGCGCGCGCTTCGCGCGTCGGCTCGATCGTCTGCGAATCGATGATACCGCCGATCGCGTCGAACCCGGTGAACTCGGTGCCGGCGGACCCGTAGGTCACGAGAATGTTTCGCAGCCCGAACGCGGGCGAGAGCTGATAGTTGAAGCCGCCGGGCACGCCGAAGGCGATCGGGTGACCGTCGAGCGTCGAGAGCGTTTCGGCCGTTCCGAGGCCGCGGATCTGCAGCTGGAGATCGTCGCCGAGCGACGCCGTGTCGCCCGAGATCGAGTTGTTGACGCCCGGCAGCTGCCGCAGCGCGTCGCCCGCACGGAACGCGCCCGTCGCGAGCAGCGTCTCGGGGGAGAGCGTTCGATAGATCGTACTCGAGCTCTGCAGCGATTCCGAGGCGCGCGTCGAGGTGGACGCGATCGTGCGCAGCGAACTCGCCGAGCCCGTCGGGGCGCGCTCGATCGTGAGCGTCACGCTATTCGTACTTCCGGACACGGCATTCACGTGGCCGGATTCCGCGGGCTGGTAGCCGGTACGCTCGACGCGTAATCGATACTCGCCGTTCGGAACGTTCGAGAGTGAGAAAGCGCCGGCACGATCGGTGATCGTCGTGGCCGTGGTCGCTCCCGCTCCGATGAGGCGAACGCTGACGCCCGCGAGGGGCAGCCCCGTTTGCGAGTCGTCGACGACGCCCGCGATCTCGGGCCGCTCGTCCGACGTCGCGGCCCGTGCGGCCGCCGGTAGACACGACGCGCACGCGTAAGATACCGCGAGCGCCGTAAGCGCGCGCGGAAAAGACTTCCGAAGCATGACCATCCCTCGCGCCCGTAGGCGCAGTCGCTACGAGAGGTGTGTGAGAGCGAGCGAGAGATGGGCGGGCGGAGCGCGGCCGTCGGCGTCGCAGCCGAGGGCGACGGCGGGGCGTGCGCTACGGCGATCGTTTCGGCGAGAGAAGAACGCGACCGTATACCAGCACGTACGGAGCCGCGTGAAGAGTTCGACGAGCGAGACGATCGCGCGATGCATCGCGCAGAAGCGGTCGACGACGGCGCGGACGAGCCCGCATACCGCCGCCGAAACGACGGTCGCGACCGCGAACGCGAGCGGGACCGATCCGCCGAGCAGATCGCCGACATCGTCGCAGGGACGACCGGCGACGAACGCATCGCACGCCTGCATGAGCGCGGTCACGGCGAGCGCGCTACCGGCGACCGACGCCCACATGACGAGCGCGTTGCGCGGCACGGCGCGTTTGAGAAGCGCGAGAAACGCCCCTTCGTCGCCCCGGGCATCGCGGAGCGCGGCGCGCAATCCGATCACGAAGGTCAGCAGCAGGCAGAGTCCGGCAACGAGCGCGCCGAGTCCGCGAGAGCCGTGAGCGACGTAATCGTAGGCGTCTCGCGGCAGCAGGTAGTCGCCGAGGACGTCGATCCCGACGTTCGTGATGAGCGCCGACGCGACGGACGCGAGAACGAGCAGCGCCGGCAATAGCCGCGCCGTCCCGGTTCGAACGTTCGAATCCCGGAGCGAGTCCACGACCCGCCCGTTCATGTCCGCGCGAGAAACTCCGCTGACGCCGATATTAACTTTTTCGCGCTTCGTAATCTAGCGTTAAGGTTCGATAGGGCGCATCGCCGCGTCGGGCGCACATGCTCTCATGCGAATAACGTTTTCGATCTTCGCGTCGGCGGTCGTGCTCGCGTCGACGATCGCCGGCGCTCGCGCCGAGACGCAGCAACCCGGAAGCCGCGTGTATCTGTTCCATCCGCTCCATGGTTCCGGCGAGCGGGGGACGCTCGCGCTCAAGCCGCGCGGTGCTCGTACCGACGTGGAGATCCATCTCCTGAACGCGCCGAAAGGCATCGAACAGCCCGCGCACATCCATATGGGTACGTGTGCGAACCTCGATCCGAAACCGGCATACGCACTCGAGTCCGTCCTCGAGGGGACGTCCGACGGTGTCGTCGACGCGCCGATCGCGACGCTGCTGAAAACGCCGATGGCCGTAAACGTCCACCGATCGACGAACGACTTGAAAGATTACGTCGCCTGCGCGGATCTCACGCCGTAATACCGACCCGTAGCGTATGAGGCTTGGCGCCGAACGTATGATGCTCCGCGCGAGTTCTCGTCGTTGACGACTTCTTGCCGCATCGATGCTCGCGCGTACGAGACGTTCGCCGCCGCTTCACGTATTCGCTTTCAGGAAGCGCTTCGAGCAAGGGCTCGACGTCGGCGCATGAAGTGAATGACTTATGTGAGCGCTTTGCGCGAGAGCCTCGTGCGGCCGTTTGCGTTAACACCTGGCGCGAGCGCCTCTCGGGGGCGCTTCGCGCTCTAGCGTCGAGCGAGTATTTTTCGCGAGCGAATAATGATCGAACGACAGAAGAACTGGCGAACTAAACGCACCGGTCCTTTTCATTCGGCGCATGCGGTCGTCCACCGCGGCCGACGCTATTGCCGGACTTGCGGCCCACGGGGCCGCTCTTCCCGATGAATGTTTCGCGCGGCGTGACGTTCCTGATCTGCCGTGTATCCGTTACGCGCACCGGTGGCCCGTTACGTACGTACGTGTTGCGGACGATCGTCGTGTCTACGTTCGTAAACGCCGCGTCGTACCGGAACGCGCATTATACGCCCCAGTAACCCGGCGTCCGCAGATAGCCGTCTCCGGGGCAGGGCGGCTGCGCGTACGCCGGCAATGCCGGCGGCACGACGTCGGCGCTGATCTCTATCGACGTTCGCGGAGACCGCCGCCGTAACGTCAATCTGTGCGAACGACGGTTCGGATACCGTGACCATCGCACCCGGAACGATCGTGCCGGCGATGGCGAACGTTCCGATCGACGCAAGAGACGACATCGGACGTCCGCTCTCTCGGGCGCATCAGACTCGCACCGGTATCTGCAGTACCGCTTTCCACATCATGAACGCAACGAAGTCGTCCTAGTTCGTTAACGACGTCGACCTAATCAGCGCTTCACTCGTCAGACGTTCCTGTAGCGCGTCACTCGTTGGACGCGATCACACGCTCCACGAATCGCCAAGCACGATTGCCGGATGGCGACATTTTGGCAGCAGATGCATTGCATTTCTACGACGCGTTAGGGAACGCACTAGGCTGGTTTCTCTAGCTTCGCACATTCTCGAAGGCGAGCGTTTGCAAGAGATGTCATGAGTCCAAACCCTCCGCTCACAACGAGTCCGGTCGATAGCCCATGCGTGTTCACAATATGTTCACATATTAACTTAGCACGATAGGAGACGAGGCATAGTGCTTGTTTGAGCGAACGCACCGCGGCACGAAGTGTTCGGTTCTTACGGAGATGTAAGATGCGTCCGTTGTTCGTCTTTTCGATCGTTGCCACGTCTTTGTGTATCGGCTGCGGCGGCGGAAGCGGTGGTGCAAGCCCCGTATCGACCCCGCTTCCGCCCGTGACGTTCGCGCATTCATTTCCAAGCGGCAATGCATCGGCGGTCTCAGGTACGGCATGGGACATCGTCGGCGTCACCACGACCATCGAAACGCAACCCGGCGTCTCCGGCTTAACGAAATACGACTATCTCCGCGTCGACGTCACCTTCGCCCAGAATGTTCAAAACGCGCTACCAGATCCAGGTACTCCACTCTCTGCTGGAGATCAAATCGGTGTTCAAGTTAATCTCGACAATGACGGTAATCCGCTAACTGGAACATTTGCGGCATGTAATTATGCTTCGAGCCGTCTCGACCCATTCGAGTATTCGACGGATCAAGGAAACGATCCAGGACGCTTGAGTGACGGAAATTACAGTATTATCGGACCAAACTCTGTGCCAATTGCATTGGGATCTTCCAACTTAGCAAGTGAAGCAAACGTTACAGTCGCGGCGAATACCATATCATTCGGATTTTACCGGCCGTTGGTGCAACCGTTGGTAAATCCGTTCCAAAAATCGGCGTTTCCGTTGATTCATTTAACGGCGCTGCTAATCAACTAGTAGCAACCGACTGCGTTCCGAGCGGAAACACGAGTGAGATATTTACGGATGGACCATAACTACTTCTAATTATTATTTTAGATTGTCATTCTTATTCCAATGGATACTTATCGTTGAATCTTCTTGATATTGATTACTATCAGATGCGGCATATCCGGCTGGGGAGTTCGAGATAGTAAATGATGGCGAGCATGGCACTCTGAATGCGAAAGCCACGTTTCCGATAGATCGAAGGTCGATTAGCTGAGCGATACCCGATGTACTTGCCAAGGTGTTGCTCGTATTCGGCGGATTAATACAGTCGACAACGACATTAATCCCAGTGTATGTGTAGGATGCCGGTTCACTCGAAATAGGCAACTGTGAGTGATGAACTTGCTGGGACGATCGCGAGTACTTTCCAGCAGAGTCGCCTTCTGAACTGGCTTCTGATCCTGCTGCTGCGTTCACACTCCTCGTGCCCGTAATCACGACATATGGATTTGCTGCAAAAATTCTTGCCGTTAATTGCCGCGCTGAAGATCCAATGATTCGAGCATGTATATCGTCGACAAACGTTACATAGATCGTCGCTGACAGTCGATGCTCCACTACAAGATTAGATACATTTTCGGCAAGACTACGGCCTGTTGGGTCTTCGCTCTTCGTTGAACCACTTACAATCCAGTGGACCCTTGCAGAGACCGGGCAACTCTGCGGCAAGGAAAGAAGTCGATTACAGGGTAAAATTTCGGCCGATTTCATCGTCGACCAGTTCCGAGGGTCAGAGCCGTTCTGCTCAACCTCGGTTCTTGCCCAGCTCACAAATCGGGCCGTTGCGTCGGCCATTTCGGTTTGGCTCGCGATCATGAGGCGTTGGTGCAATGCGGCTTTCGCAGAGTATAAGCCGTTCATCAGAAGTGCACCGGTCACCACGAGCATGGCGGCGATGAGAACGAGCGACTGTAGCAGCATCATTGGGCTCCTTGCAACGAAGATGTCGGTCCGTGGGGCCGGCTCGCGTTCGGAGCGGTCGCGTCTGCTGGCGGCGCGATCTCCGTAGGACGCTGGAGCGGACCCGTCGCGGCAGGCGGTGATGCGAAGGTCGGGGGCGGCAACGGACCTCCCGGGCCGCCGCAGATCGTCGACGCTTCATGGGCCGCACACCAGTCGGGCGGCGGCGACGATGCGGGCCAGGGAGACGGCGGCGACCAGCCGTCGGGTGCGTTCGCGGGCCAGCACGGCTGATCGCCGTAGAAACACGGCGGCGGCGTATCGACGACGTCGGTCGGCTCCGGATTCGCAGCGATCGGCGCGCTGGTCGCTTCCGGACGAGGAACGATCGGACTGCACGGAAACGCGGGCTCGGAGAGCGGATTTTGCTGTGAATGGATGACGTTCCAATAGATCCCGCCCATCGACTCGGCGAAATCTTGCGGATCGTAGTTCGCGGCTTTCGAGCCGAGCCGCTCGCCGGAGATTCCGCCGCCGTACACGACGTAATCGCACCACACGTTCCACGTGCCCGCCGCGCCGCCGCGTGCCGAATAGCTGTATTGCAGCTGCGCGATCACCTTACGGTGCGTGATCTGCGCGAGGCCGAACCACGATCGATGGACTTGATCGATGGCGTACACGATCGAACGGATCGCGGGATATTCGTGAATCGTGAATCCACTGGGCATCGCCGCCGTCGCGAGATGGAGCGTCCGCGATCCGTGCTCGGTATCGATCAGGATTTGAACGGTCGTGTTTCCGCCGTAGAGATCTGCCCGCGGGGTCGACGCGACCGGCACGAAGCCGACCGGCTTCGCCGCCGGAACGATGCCGGTGCCGGCGACGAGACGCTCGACGAGCGTTCCGTACACGTTGGTCGAACGCGACAGAACGTCGGCTTCGAGACTCTGCGCGCTGAACGCGCGCACTTTGCCGATCGCCGGATACGATCCGTGCGAATCGATAGCGCCCGTCACGCGATCGGCGACGCCGTACGGTCCGTTCGGTACGTAATCGTATCGCCGCAGCGTATGCGCCGCCGGATCGAAGACGTAGGCCCAGTACGTTTCGCTGCCGGAATCGGTCCGGCCGTAGAAATCGACCTCGTGGCCCGCTCGGTCTTGTGCGGCGTTCGGCGCTCCGAAGACATCGCGGTTCGGAACGAAGACGGCGTATGCGGACGCGGCTTCGCCGCGCATCTCGTCGAGCTGTTCCTCGAGCGAGACCGTGCTGCTCGTCGACGACGCGCGCGCGTCGAGCGCGTGCGTGAAGACGTGAAGCATCGCGACGGCCGCGACGGCGACGAGGATCATCATGCCGAGTGCGATCAGCAGTTCGGGGACCATGAAGCCGCGCTGCGATCGCGATCCCGTCACTGCGTCTCCTCGACGACGGAGCCCGGAGCCGGGGCTTCCTGGTAGAGCGTCTGCTGCTCGTCGATCGTGAGGCCTTCGAGCGATGCGGACGCTCGCGCGACGATCGGTCCGCCCGCGGTCGGACGCGAGATGGAGACCGTAAGCGTTTCCGGCGCGCCCGCGAGCGGACGCGTCATCGTCGCCGACCGCCCGACGAGCTTCTGCAAGAGCGCGTCGTCGTAGACCGTCGTCGAGCGGATATCCGCGATCGCATTGAGCGCGTCGTCGGCGAGTGCGGCTTTGCGGTCGGCGTTCGCCGCGGCGTGCAGCGACGGTAAGACGGCTGCCGAGACGGCCAGTATCACGCCGATCGTAAGCGCGCTCGCGATCATGACTTCGAGCAGCGTGAAGCCGCGCTCGTTCGCGTTCGCCTTCATGGCGAGGCGGCCGGCGCGGCCGTCGTGGATTGCGCAACGACAGCCGCATCGTACGTCGCCTCGCGACAGAGCAGCGGATGCGACTCCGTGCGATCGCCTGCGGTCACGTCGACCGTCACGCCGGCAGCTTCGTCGCAGCCCGTGCTCGCGGACACGATGGGATCGCCGGCGCGATAGCCCGGCACGAGATCGACGTACCCTGCGGTCGAAACGAGGATTGCGAACGGCGGATCGATCGTTAGCTTGCCGTCGTGCACGCGAAACGCGCCCGTCGCGTGTACGGGCGGAAAGCCGAGATCGACGGCGAGGCGGCTCTGCATATCCGTACCGGAGATGCCGATCGGATCGGGATTGCGAATCGGGCGCGAGCGATAGACGCTCACCAGGGTCGCGCCAGGAGCGGCGGGATCGGGCGCCACGAGGATCGTCGCTCCGCTCGGCGCGTCGGCCGCGCCGTCGTCGCCCGAGACGAGCGCGAGGCCGCGCGCCTCCGCGACGGCCGTCTGAAGGGCGAGCGCGGCGGCGTGGACCTTCGGTGCCCGCATGCCCATCGTCGACGCCGTGACGATGACGGCACCCGACATAATCGCCATGCCGATCACGAGGTCGAGCATGCCGAAGCCGCGCTCGTTCGAACGGGCGTTACGAGTCGACGCCGGTGCGGGCTCGTTCATGGCTCGCGTATCAGTGCCCGCGTCCGCGCTCCCGGGACGCGCCTCAGGCGCGCCGGGGCCGCGTTTTCTTTACAAAACTTTCTCGGCCGCGGCTAAAGTCGGGTGCATCGGATGCCGATCGTCTTCGTGAGCAATCATCTCGGCCGATCCGGACAGCGGGTCGGCCGGCGAGGTCCGAGCCGGCGGCCCGGTCGGTACGCCGCCGAAGAAGACTCGCTAGAGACCGACTCCGAGGCGCGCCGATTCGCTCTCGTCGAGCGCCTCGCGCACGATGCGCTCCTGCTCGACCGCGTGCGCGCCGCCGTACCCTTCCGAAGGGCTCGCGCGCCACGTACGGCCGACGTACGCCACCTGCGAGAGACCGCCCGGCAACGCGTCGATGAGACGCCGGCGCACGTGCGCGCGCGCGCCCATATTCTTCGGTTCCTCTTGCACCCACACGACCTGCCGGAGGTTGGGATAGCTCTCCAAGATCGTCAGGATCTCGGCATTGGGCAGCGGCGAGAGCAGTTCGATCCGAACGATCGCCGTCTTGCGCAGCGCCGCGTACCGGTCGCTGCCGATCAGATCGTAGTAGATCTTCCCCGAGCACAGCAGCACGCGTTCGACGGCGTCGCGGTTCGCCGCCGTCCGTTCGTCGTCGATCACCGCGCGGAACGTCCCGCTTTCGAGTTCGGCGAGCGTACCCGACGCGGCGCGATTGCGCAGCAGACTCTTGGGCGTGAAGATCACGAGCGGCAGCGCTCGCGGCTGGTGTGCCTGTTTGCGCAGCAGATTATGGTACTGCGCGGCCGTCGAGCAATTCGCGACCTGCACGTTCCCTTCGGCGGAGAGTTGCAGGAAGCGCTCGATGCGCGCGCTCGAATGCTCGGGGCCCGCACCCTCGTATCCGTGCGGGAGCAGCAGCACGAGCCGCGAGGTCTCGCCCCACTTCGCGAATCCGGCGGCGATGAATTGGTCGATGATGATCTGCGCGCCGTTGTTGAAATCGCCGAACTGCGCTTCCCACAGCACGAGCGCGTCGGGCGAGCCGACGGCGTAGCCGTATTCGAAGCCGAGGCACGCGTATTCCGAGAGCGGACTATTGTAGATTTCGAAGCTCGCGCGCGAGCCTTCGAGATGCTGGATCGGCGCGTACGTCGCGTTCGTCGCCGCGTCGTGGAACACGAGATGGCGATGCGAGAACGTACCGCGTTCGGTATCCTGTCCCGTCAGGCGGATCGGCGTCCCCTCGGCGAGCAGCGACGCGAAGGCCAGCTCTTCGGCGAGCCCCCAATCGAGCTCGCCTTGCGACGCGAACCGTTCGCGGCGGCGTTCAAGCTGCCGCGCGAGCTTGGGATGCATCGTGAAGCCCGTCGGAACACGCACGAACGCGTCGCTCCACGCGCGCAACGCGTCGGCCGAGCGCGGGGCCGCCCATGCGGGATCGACGTCGCGATCGAGCGGCGCGAGCGGACCGACGTGGCCTTCCCACGCGCCGCTGCGAACGTGTTCGTGCGCGGAGGTGACGCGCGACGTCGCCGCTTTGTGCAGCGCGTCCGCTTCGTCCGCCGTGATCGTGCCCTGCGCGATCAGCTTCTGCGTGTAGAGATCGCGGACCGACGGCTGCGTCTTGATGCGGTCGTACATATCGGGCTGCGTGTACGCCGGCTCGTCCGTTTCGTTGTGCCCGAAGCGGCGATAGCCGATGAGATCGATGATCACGTCGTGCCCGAAGCGCAACTTGAAATCGACCGCGAGGTGTACCGCCGCGATGCACGCGTCGACGTCGTCGGCATTGACGTGGACGATCGGTACGTCGAAGCCCTTCGCGAGATCGGATGCGTAGCGCGTCGAACGTGCGTCGATCGGATCCGTCGTGAAGCCGACCTGATTGTTCGAGATCAGGTGGATCGTGCCGCCCGTCTGATACCCCGGCAGCCCTTGCAGATTGAGGACTTCCGCGACGACGCCCTGCGCCGAAAACGCGGCGTCGCCGTGGATGAGGATCGGCGCGGCACGACCGATGTCGAGCGTCGCGATCTTTCCGGAATGCTCCGTCTGCAGCGCACGCGTGCGGCCTTCGACGACGCCGTCGACCGCTTCGAGATGGCTCGGGTTATTCGCGAGGATCACGTGCATCGACCCGAACGGCGTCGGATAGAGCCCGACCGACCCATGATGGTATTTGACGTCGCCCGTCACGTCGACCGAGCCTTCCTCGTCGACCTCGATGTTCGCGGCTTCGAACTCGGCGAGGATCTCTTCGTAGGGACGATCGACGACGTGCGCGATCGTCGAGAGCCGGCCGCGATGCGCCATGCCGAGGACGGTCGTCTCGATGCCGTCCTCGCGGAAGAGCAGCATGATCTCTTCGAGCATCGGGACCATCATCTCGAGGCCCTCGATCGAGAACGTCTTATGGCCGACGTACGCACGGCGCAGATAGCGTTCGAACGTCTCGACCTTCGTCAACCGTCCGAGGACGTTGCGCGCCTTCTCGGGCGCGATCTTCACGAAGTGGCGGCCCGTCTCGATGTAATCGCAGAGCCACTCGCGCTGCTCGATGTTCGCGATGTGCTCGATCTCGTAGGCGATCGTCGAGCTGTAGATATCGCGCAGCGAAACGACGACGTCGGCGAGCGTGCGGCCGGGGACCTTCGTGCGCAGCACCGATGCGGGGATCGCGGACATGACGGACGGCGTGAGGCCGTAATTGCGCCAATCGAGCGCGGGATCGCCCTGCGGGCGCGTGCCGAGCGGATCGAGATGCGCGGCGAGGTGGCCGTGGCGGCGATAAGCGGAGAGGATCGACATCCCGGCCGCGACCGCGGCGAGCAAGGCGTCCTTCGAGGCGGAGGTGCCGCCCGCGGATTGGGCGGGAAGTTCGAGCTCCGTCGCATCGAATTTCACCTCGCCCTGCGCGGGCTCGAGCGCGTCGCTCGCGGCGCGCGGCTCGGCGGCGGCCGGTCGCGCGGCGGGCTCGGGTTCGTTCGCGATGACGCCGAGGCTCGCGGCGATGCTCTCGTAAAAGCCGTCGGCGCCGCCGAGCAAATCGTCGATGCGCCGCAAAAATTCGCCCGACTGCGCGCCCTGGATCACGCGGTGATCGTAGGTGCTCGTCAGCGTCATGATCTTCTCGACGCCCATCGCCTGCAGCATCGAGCGATCGGCGTGCGCGAACCCGGGCGGATAGGCGATCGCGCCCGCCGCGATCATCACGGCTTGTCCCGACGTCAGGCGCGGCACCGAGGCGACCGTACCGATCCCGCCCGGATTGGTGAGCGTCAGGGACGCACCGACGAGATCGTCCGCCGCGAGCTGCCCCGTGCGCGCCTTGGTGACCGCGCTCTCGTAGGCGGCGCGAAACGCCGAGAACTCGAGAGCGCCCGCGTCGTGGATGACGGGCACGACGAGGAAGCGCGACCCGTCCTTCCGTTCGGTATCGACCGCGAGGCCGAGGTGGACGCCGTTCGCCACGCGCGTCGACGTCGCGCCGTCGCGCCGGAAGCTCGTCACGATC
>CAZZZK010000005.1:20067-22853 GCA_964658555.1 Vulcanimicrobiota bacterium
TGATGTGCGTGAAAGAAAGCTTCTCGCGGCGATCGGCGAGCGCGAGCGCCGCGTTGAGCGCCGCGCGCCTCGCTTCGAGCCGCGCGACGGCGAGCGTGCGGAAACTCGTCGCCGTCGGGATGCTGAGGCTCTGCTCCATTGCGCCGACGAGCGCGTTCGCGGGACCCTTGATCGGCGTCGCGACCGCATCGCGCGGCAGCGCCGGCTCGACGCTCTTCGTCGCGGCCGCCGCGGAGCGACCGGCCGAAGGCGCGGCCGGGGCGTTTCCGTTCCGCAGCGACGAGCGCACGTCTTCGACGAGGATCATCCCGCCCGGACCCGTGCCGGCGATCCCGTCGAGCGAGACGTGCGCGCGATCCGCGTAGCGATGCGCGCGATGCGACGCCCCGTTGCCGTTCGTCGCGGGCTTCGCCGGCGTCACCGGTTCACGCTCGCTCGGAGCCGCGTGAGCCGGCCGCGCCGTCGAAATCGCCTGCGGACGAGAGGCCGGGACCGCCTGCGGATGCGATTCCGGGGCGGGCTGAGGATGCGCCGCCGTAACGACCGGCAGCGGTTCTGCGACCAAGCCTTCGGCGGCCGGGGCCGATCCGGTGCCGTTCGCGTGCGGGGCGGCGCTGCCGTTCGCGGGCTTCGTCTGCGACGTATCGATCTGCGCGAGTAACGCTCCGACGTCGACGGTATCGCCCGCGGCGGCGGCGACGCTCGTGACGACGCCCGTCGCGGTCGCGGGTACCTCGACGTCGACCTTATCGGTCGTGATGTCGACCAAGGGGTCGCCCGACTCGATCCAGTCGCCCGCGCGCACGCGCCACTCGACGATCGAGCCTTCCGTGACCGACTCGCCGAGCTCCGGCAAAGTCACGCTCACGATTCCCGGCACGTCAATCTCCCGTCACTACGTCTTATGGACAATTTGCGGGCGCTCCGGCGCTCCGCCTGCATAAGCGCACCATCCATCATCCCTTTTTCCGATGATCGGATGCAACGGCCTCGGGAGCATCGGCGCCCTCGAAGGGCGTCTTCGTGTTCCGGTACGACACGAACGGCCGCCCACGACGGAATCGAGAGACGCACCGGTCCGTGCGCGCTCTTCGAGCTGCAGACGCGCTAGCGCCCTTCTTCGAGCGCCGCTGCGAGCGCCGACGCGCGCCTAGGCGAGCGTGCGGCTCGCGGTGCCGTCGAGCGCGTAGCGGAGATCGTCGATGAGATCGTCCGGATCTTCGATCCCGACCGAAAGCCGCACGAGCGTGTCGCCGATGCCGCGGCGCGCGCGTTCTTCGGGCGGGATCGCGCCGTGCGTCATGCGGGCGGGGATGCCGATCAGCGACTCGACGCCGCCCAAACTCTCCGCGAGGCTGAAGAGCTTCGTCGCTTTGGCGAACGCGAACGCGCGCTCCGCATCGCCGCGCAGCGCGAACGAGACCATCCCGCCGAACCCGCGCATCTGCCGCTTCGCGAGCTCGTGCTGCGGGTGCGACGGCAGCCCGGGGTAGATCGTCCGCTCGACGTCGTCGCGTTCGCTCAAGAATAAGGCGACGAGTCCGGCGTTGCGGACGTGTTCGCGCATGCGAACGGCGAGCGTCTTCGCGCCGCGCATCACGAGCCAGGCATCGAAGGGCCCGGGCACGCCGCCGACCGCGTTCTGATGGAACTTGATCGTCGCCGCGATCTCGGCGTCGTTCGTGATCGCGGCGCCTCCGATCGCGTCGCTATGGCCGCCGATGTACTTCGTCGTCGAATGCACGACGATATCGGCACCGAGCGCGAGCGGCGATTGTAGATACGGCGTCGCGAACGTGTTGTCGACGACGAGAACGACGCCCGGCGGACGCAGCGCGGCGAGCGCGGCGATATCGCAGAGCGTGAGCAGCGGGTTCGTCGGGGTCTCCGCCCAGATCATCTTCGTCGCGGGGCCGATCGCCGCGCGCACCGCGCCGGGATCGGTCATGTCGACGTACGAGAACGTCAGCCCGTAGCGCGAGAGCACGCGTGCGAAGAGGCGATACGTGCCGCCGTACAGATCCTCGCCGACGACGACGTGGTCGCCCGCCGAAAGCAGATTCATCACGGCCGACGTCGCGGCCATCCCGCTCGCGAACGCGCTGCAGAAGCGCGCGTCTTCGAGCGAGGCGAGTTGCGCTTCGAGCGCCGTGCGCGTCGGATTCACCGTCCGGCTGTAATCGTAGCCGAGATGCTCGCCGACCGCCGATTGCGTGTACGTCGACGTTTGATAGATCGGCACGATCGTGGCGCCCGTCGCGGGATCGGCTTCCTGGCCCGCGTGGATCGCGCGCGTACTAAACTTCACGACCGAATGATCCCCGATTCAGGCCGCGTTGATCGCCGAAAGATACGAGATGATATCTTGGCGCGTCACGACGCCGACGGGCTGCCCGGCGTCCGTCACGACGATCGCGGAATTCGCGAGCGAGAGGAGCTTGTAGGCGCGATCGCGACGTCGTGCTCGAGGCTCGGGAACGGCCGGCCCATCACCTCGCGCACGGGCTTGTGGAGGAGATCCGACCGGTCGAAGACGGCCTGCATGACCGCGACGTCGTTCACGCTGCCGACGATCGCGCCGTCGCGATCGGCGACCGGCAGCTGCGAGATCTCGAACTGACGCAGCTTATCGAGCGCTTCGCGCACGACGTCGTCGTTACGCACGACGATCATCGGCGGCAGCGGATCCTTGCTGCGCAAGACGTCGCCGACCGTCGCCGCACGCTTGCCCTCCGAGAGAAACCCGTTCGCGATCATCCACTCGTCGTTGAAGATCTTCGACATGT
>CAZZZK010000006.1:0-22787 GCA_964658555.1 Vulcanimicrobiota bacterium
CGCGTGGTTGAGGAGTTCGATTGGAGCGCCCTGAGCCGGCAACTCCTCGCGCGTTCGTCATAGCGAGACGTCGGCGGAGGGCTGTCGACGGATCGACGCCATGGCGAAGTCGATATCCGCCTTTCTGAGAATGAGCCCGGGCATCTTCTCGTGGAGCAGGAGCGGGTAAGATGCCATCGCGAGAACGAGTCTGAGACAGGTGGAAGCGAGGAGCGAGAGGGCTGCTCCGACGAGACCGTAACGCGGGATGAGCACGAACATCAACGGTACAGCGAGCGACAAGCCGATCGCTTGGAATAACGTCGGCGTTCCCGGGCGGTTGGTCGCCATGAAGGCCTGTATCAGGACCCCCGCGGTCGACGAGATAACCGCTTCGACGATGAGGATCTGCGATACGATGACGCTGGCGCGAAAGTCGTGTCCGTAAACTTTCGGCAGCAGAATCGGAATCGCTGACGCGAGTGCGATCGCGGAGAGCCCGGTTGCGGCCAAATTCAAACGCGCAGCGCAACCGGTAAGAGCCGCAACCCGTGCGTCGGACAGCCCGGACGTTTTCGGAATGATGACGATGGCGAGCGAGGATTGAAAGAGACTAAGAACGCGCGAGACGCTGAGAGCGACCGTGTAGGTCCCTAGATTCGCGGGCGTAAGAAGATTGACGACGAGCACTTGATCAATCTGCAATCCGAATGTTGTAAGCAGGTTGCTCGCATACACGCGCGATCCGTATCCGAACAAACGCTTACTGGATCGAACGAAGTCGATCATCGTAAATGAGAACGACCTGAATAATAGTGGTAACATCGCCACCAAGAGCCCGGTGCCTGGAACGGTATACGCGATCGCAGAAGATAACGGTGTTAGTTTGTGCGAAAAGACCAGTACAATCAAGGCTAGAAGAACGATGGCGGGCATGCCATAACGCAGCAGATTTGATGCGGAAAATTTAAATTGCACTTCGAAGACTGCATTCATGGTCACGCCCAGTAACGCGAACGGGCTAAAAATCATTAAGACACGCGCATAGAAAATGACCGTGTCATCGTATTTGCTCAGCCACATCGGCATGAAAATAATGCCGATGACCGTGGCGATTGCACCAAGCACGAGCGACCAAATCAGCGCCGCCGAGATCAACGAATCTCGTTCGTTGCCGTGTTTTCGCGCATGGTAGACGAGTGCGGCCTGAATGCCGAACGTCAAGGCATACGCCACGAATCCCGGCCACAGCGTCATCGCTGCTTGCTCGCCGCGTCCGCCGGGGCCGAGATTTCGCGCGGTCAGCACACCCGATCCAAACGTCGCGAACACTAAGCCGACGCGGCCGATCGCCGTCTGAATGATCGCCGAAGAACTCGTCTTGGCGGATACGAGCCACCGTAGACGACTCCCGATCATCCGGCGGTAACCCGCACGTCGAGCGAATTTCGCTCGTAGTGGTAGGAAGGTCGGCCAAAGAGCTGGTGCACTACCGAGACGGTTCGTTCATCACGAGCGGTGCTCCGTTTCACGAATATCGTCCCCTCGTCGCCGAACGCGCGACGGTACGAAGTTTCGGGGACGGCTGCGATCGCCTAGGTTGCGACCGTCACGCCCTAGCAGCCGCTTCCCTATAGAGCTGCTCGAAGCGATCGGCGACGCGATCCCACGAATATTGCATGGCTACCTCGCGAGCCGCTCCCTTCATCCGTTGGAGCTTTGCGCGATCTCGCTCCATCGTTCCGATCGCCTCGGCTAATGCGGCGACGTCGTTGGGATTGTCGATGATGATGCCACACTCCGGCGTGACGACGTCGGAAGCTCCCGTGGTGCGGGCGCTGATGACCGGGATCCCCGACGCGAGTGCCTCGAGCACGACCAGCCCGAACGGTTCGTAACGAGAAGGGAAAACAAAGGCGTCGCAACATCGAAAAATCTCGGGTACGTCGCGGCGGAAGCCGAGAAAACTCACGCGATCCGCAAGGCCCATCTTCGCTGCAATGGCGGGATACGGATTTTTGTCGGTCGATCCGATCACGGCAAGGTGGACGTTCGGGAGCAGCTGTAACGCTGCCAAAACCGTGTCGAGATTTTTTCGGCCGGTCGTCATGTCGCCTGCGAACGCAAGAACGAGCCGGTTGTCGGGTAAGCCGTACGCACTGCGATCACAATCGCCCGGATGAAACGCATCGACGTCGACGCCGAGCGCAACGACGGCAATTTTTTCGGGCGGTACGCCGATCGCGATCAATTCCGATCGCACGTGGTTGGAGACCGCGACCACGCGCTTCGCGGCACCGTAGGCGCGCCGTTCCGCTCGCACGTTGAGCGCCGCCAGCAGAACGTGGTAGCTTCGATACCAAAGTGCTCGCCTCGCGTCGTCACGCCAAATCGATTTCCGCCAGGCCGCGTGAACGAAGTGCGACGGGTTGATGTCGCTGCTCGTCACCGCGCTCGCGCCGTCGATCTGAACGACGTGAACGGTCTTCCTCCTCCGTGCCAGCCAACGCTCAGTGAAGGCTTTGAAAAGGATCGTGCGCGGTAATGCGGGCAGTCGCGAAAAGGGGTAGCGCGTAACGGCTACGCCCGGTCGGGTGGCGATCGACGGCGATATCCGCATCACGGCGACGCTAAAGCGAAAGCCGCGATCGAGGAGGCGCCGCACGATCTCAAAGTTCACGCGGCCTTGCCCATCATTCTCGACGATGCTCGGTGTAATGAGGGCTACGGTAAGTTCACATTCGTCGTCGAGCATCGCGTCTCCGACACGTAAGCTCGGATTGCGAGCCTTACGATTTCTCATTCAGCTTCAAGACCGAAGTTCCATTGAAATGTGCTACGGCCGAAACGCGGAACCGACGCGCGATGAAGTCGTTTATGAGCGTGCAACTTCGGTCGACGTCCTTCATCGTGCAGGCGGTCACTCCGTAGACGAACCAGACGCTGCCGTTTCGAGACGCCACCCGAGGAAACGCCTTTTCCAATTGCGCCTCACTCGAAACGCCGAACGCCCGACGATCGAACAGCTCGAAACTCTGCGCGCTCGGAATCGCTTCGATCGGCGAAGTGCCTCGGTAGTAGTGTCGCACCGCCAACTCATATTCGGGATCGTAGACCGCGATCGGCTCCGAGCGTTTCACGTGAGCGTTCAAGTATGCTCCGACCCGCTGCCAATCTCCCGTATTCGATATCGGAACGTGATAGATCGAAAAATCTCGTATTGCACTGAGTAGCACGAGCGTGCACGCATAGGTGACGCAGATGATGAATCGTCTCCTCTCGCTCGTCGTCTGGCTGAGGAGTGCCAAGATGACGAAATTCGTTGGCACGAATAAAACGGTAACGTGCCGCGGCATTTCGAGCGACGCCTCGAGCCCGAGAATCGTGATGAGAAACAAAGCTACCACGCCGATCCATATCGCACACAGGGCTCGGCTCGTATCGCTCAAAGGACGGCCCGGTACGAGGTAGACCGCAAAGCAGAGCAAGAGCGTGACGTACAGTATGTCCGAAGGAAGCGTTAGCGCGTTGACGTGAGGGAACGCAAAAAGCAGGACGGTACTGAACATGCTTTTCGCTGAATCGATGCCGCTCACGTAGTGATCGATCGTGGCATTCTGGAATTGCCGGCTCACGTTGCCGATGACGAGCGGCATCAGTGTGAGTGCTACGACGGTCATAGCAACGAGAAAGCGAACGAGGCGGCGTCGCCGGTTCGATGCGAGAAGCGCGATAGTGAAGCCGACGAACATGAAGCCCAAGAAGTATTGGGTGTAAACGGCGCCGATCGAGAGAACGGTGAAGCCGGCGAGCGCGACCGGCTTCGGATCGTCGTCGAGAAATGCGGCGAAAAATGCCAGCGTCAGTGCCGCGCTCAAGAGAGCGATCAACGCGTAGACGCGAATGTCCAATGCAATCCACATAAAAAAGGGATTGATCGCTATGACGAACGGCGCGAGCCAGTCAGGTAAAGCCGGTAGATATCTTTTTCCGAAACGCCACGCTACCGCGAGGGTACCGAGGCAGCAAACGATCGAAAACAGCCTCGCGAAGTAATCGCTGCCGTTCATCGACCTCCATGCCGTGAGAAGGAGGAAGTAGAGCGGTGGCTGTTGCTCGAACGTGACAGACTGCTCGAGAGCGTATGCGAATCCTCTACTCGTCGTATGTAGCGAATAGAGTTCGTCGATGTACAGGTTAAGTGCGCTCGACAGCCACAGTGCGACGGCTGTGAAAGAACAGACGATAACGGCAAAGCTGGCGTTCGTGCGCTTCTGATCGCCAAGAGCGTGCGGCGAGCTGACGATTCGGGAGCTGGTAATCAGGTGCGGCGCTCGATCTAAAGGCGTATTAGCAGGTATCCTTGGTCTGCGACCATCTTACGATTCTTTTGAGGTTTTACGGAATCCCCGCTAATAGTGCTCGCGCATATCTAATGAAAGTTTCGGGCACGCACCCCGGTCATCGAACCATGCGTTTCGACGGGCCAAAATCGTCGCGCGAGGATATCGTGCGTTCCGTGGTCCTGCTGCAGCGTCCCTTCGATCACCAAGGCTTGTGACGATCGAATGATGCGCCTGTTCTGCTCGTACACTTTCGGATTCACGATAATGTTCGCTAGGCCCGTTTCATCCTCGAGCGTCAAAAACACGAATCCTTTCGCCGTACCGGGCCGTTGACGAGTGATCACGAGTCCCCCGACGCGGCAAACGACGCGATCGGGGAGTTCGGGTAACCGTTCGTTCTTGATGACGCCGAGTCGATCAAGCGTATCGCGAAAATGCGCGATCGGTTGCGGCCCCGTCGTCACTCCGGTCCCCCACAAATCGAAGCTTGTCTCTCCCAGGGGGGAGAGCATTCCGAAAGCGGCCGTTGGTTCGTCGTCGATCGGCATCGCGCGGCCAAGTTCTCCTCGCGCTTGTCGTTCGTCGAGCGCGCGGAGGGCCCACATCGCACTTCGACGTTCGGAAAACCACGGCCGGAACGCGCCGGCGACTGCGAGATTCTCGAGCGCATCCTTCGAGAGCTGCGTTCTCATCGCGAATTCATCGAGGTCGGCGAACGGGCCAGCGGTTAGGGCCGCTTCGAGTCGCTTCCGTTGCCCCGTGCCGAGACCGCGGACGATATGGAAACCCAGCCGCGTCGCGCCGTCCGGCTCGACCGTGCTCCAATAGTGACTGGCGTTCACCGCAACCGGCTTCACGACGACATCGTGCCGGCGCGCATCGTTGACGAGAACCTCCGTCGAGTAGAAGCCCATCGGCTGAACGTTTAGGATTGCCGCAAGGAAGATTGCGGGATGGTGACATTTCATATACGCCGATGCATACGAAAGGAGCGCGAAGCTGGCAGCGTGCGACTCGGGAAAGCCGTAGTCCGCGAATCCCTCGAGCATGTGGAAGAGCTGATGCGCGGCTTCACGTTCGATTCCGTTTTGGATCATCCCACCGACGAGCTTGGGATAGATCTCCGCCATCCGTTCGCGCGATCGTTTGTGGCCCATGGCGCGGCGTAACTGATCCGCTTGGCCCGGAGAAAACCCGGCCGCTTCGATTGCCATGCGCATCCCTTGCTCTTGGAAAAGCGGAACGCCGAGGGTGCGTTCGAGGATCGGCTTCAACTTCGGATGGGGATAGGTGACCTCTTCGAGACCGCTTCTCCGACGTAGAAACGGATGGATCATATCGCCTTGGATCGGACCCGGTCGAATGATTGCGACTTGCATGACGAGATCGTAGAAACACGCCGGTTTCAATCGCGGGAGCATCGATTGTTGTGCGCGCGATTCGACTTGGAACGTCCCGATCGAATCCGCACGTTGAAGCATTTCGTAGGTAAGGACATCGTTTTGCGGGATCGTGCCGAGGGTGATGGCCGCGGCCTCGTCATAATGTTTCGCATGGAGTTCGAAGGCATCGCGTAATAGCGAGAGCATACCGAGGCCGAGCAGATCGATTTTGATGAGGCCGAGATCGGCGAGGTCGTCTTTGTCCCATTGAACGATCGTGCGGTCGTGCATCGAAGCCCATTCAACTGGTGCGACCCTGACGAGCGGATCGCGCGTCAAGACCATACCGCCCGAGTGGATCCCCATGTGCCGTGGAAAACCATCGAGGCGGCGACAGAGTGCCAGCAGCAACGTACCCGTCGGACCGCCGAGCGGTCCGCGTATCGAAGGATCAGGATCCGGTCCGAAGTCTTTGCTCTTGAAGCCGTAAAAGGCCCAGGGTTTGTTCCGTTCGTCCGACCGAACTTTGCCGGCTGCGTGCGCGCTCGCCGATCGTGCTTCGTCGTCAGCCGATTCGAAGCCGGCGGTGTACGCGCGACCACCTTTCGACTGCGCCGGCTGATCGTCTGCAATCGCGCGAGATCGGCGCAGATTCGAACCCGCATCCAAATCGCGCCTCGCGACGACGGCTTCGGGCAGATTGCTGCGCCCGTCGTACTCGGAGCCCGTCGCACCGGCGAGCGATTCGCGCGCATCGTACTCCTTGACGACTGCGTCGACTTGCGCGAGCGAGAGTCCGAGTGCCTTGCCGAGATCGCGAATGGCCGATCGCGTGCGATATGTAATGACTTCGGCCGTCATCGCTGCGTGCTCTCGATCGTAGCGATCGTAAACGTACTGAATGATCCGTTCGCGATCTTGATGTGCGAAATCGATATCGATGTCGGGAATCTCGTTCCGCTCTTCTGAAAGAAACCGCTCGAAAAGCAATTCCATTTTTATCGGATCGACGGCTGTAATGTGAAGTGCGTAACAGACCGCAGAGTTGGCGGCAGAGCCGCGGCCTTGGGCCAGAATCCCGAGTTCGCGTGCCTTACGGGCGATATCCCAAACGACGAGAAAGTATCCCGCGAGATCCATCCGCTCGATAATTCCGAGTTCGTATTCGAGTTGCCGCTCGACGTTTCGCGCGAGCGGAAATCCATAGCGTTCGTGCGCGCCTTCGAAGACGAGCGTGCGCAGATATGAATGCGTGTTCGTCTCGCTTTGGGGGACCGGAAAGAGCGGGAACTGGCCAGCGAGCTTCTCGAGCCGGAACCGGCAGCGTTCTGCGATTGTGAGGCTAGTATCGATCGCGATCGGGTACGCTTCGAAGATCTGCGCCATCTGCTCGGCACTTTTCAAATAGAATTCGCGATTGGGTAAGAGAACCGAATTCGCGCGGGCTAGACTCGTACGGTACTTAACGCACGTTAAGACGTCGCAGACAATCGCATCATCGGGCTCCGCATATGCGGCGCCGTTGGTCGCAACGTATGGGATACCGAGTTCGTCTGCGAGCGATACTTGTGCGATGATCAGGCGCATATCTTCGACTCGAAGATGATGCTGCAATTCGATGAAAAACGAATTCGGAAAGAGCCGGGCGAGCCCAGCATACCGGTTGCGCGCGGTATCGCGATCGCCCCTCCGAAGAGCTTCCTCGGCATAACCATGTGCGGAACACGAAAGCGCGATGAGGCCGGCCGTATTACCGTGCAGATCGGAGAGGCGCAAACGGGCATCGCGCTTGCGCCCTCGCAACTGCGCGGCAGATATCGCTTTGGCCAAATTCGCGTAGCCGGTCGTATCTTCGGACAGTAATACGATTCTCGGCATCGCCGACGATTCGGCCGCGTCGAGCGTTCGTCGTCGAGGCGGGCGTAGTTCCGGCGCGTCGATGGTCAGTTCCGCGCCGACGATCGCAGCTAACGCCCTCGATCTCGCGTGTTTTGCAAAGCGGACCGCGCCGTAAAGTCCGTCTCGGTCGCAAAGAGCGACCGCATCGAGACCGAGTGCGACGGCGCGGTCGACCAATTCCTCAGGATGAGAAGCCCCTTCGAGAAACGTGAAATTCGATCGGCAATGGAGTTCGGCGTATCGGGCGGCCGGCGGCATGGGCTTCGATAATAGTCGAACGTGTGTTCGATGTCAATGTCGCGAATCGGATCCGACTTACGGACGCAAAAATGCGTTGAGAGGTCGCGACATGGGTCACGAGACGTTCGAGGAAATCGTTTAATCGACGAAGGGCGCCGGTCGCGTGGCCGTGGAAACGCGCCGAGCATGAGATTCATGCCGGTTCGTATGGAGGTCGTGACTGTCTAGTCCAATCACCGCTCGAACCCGGACTTCCGTCGGATACGTCGCGGCTATTCTGCTATCACTCGTGATTTTGATGCAGGCGATCAGTTCGCTGCGCTCTGGCGAAGGCGGCGTTCGTACCGTTTACCGAATGGATTTCATCGACTTCTATTGTTCCGGCGCCACGTTCGCAAAACACGGTAACCCGTACGTTACGGACGACTACGATCGATGCGGAGGAAAGCTCGCTTCGGTGCGTCCGAAATTGAGCGCCCATTTGCCGCCGGCACCGGTACCCTCGTACGACGTCGCGTTTTTTGCACTTTTTGCGAAATTGCCGTTCGTGACATCTGCATCGGTATGGCTCGTACTTTCATTCATCGCATTCTTGGCGACGATCCCGATCGTCGCGCGCGTAAGCGGACTGCCGCCGCTTCTCGTCTTCGCCGCGCTCGCGTTGCAGTTGCGCAGCGCCTTGCAGTGGGGGCAATTGCCGCCGATCGTTATGTGCGCGCTCGCGGTAGGCGCGTTCGCCATCGTACGGCGACGTTGGACGACGGCCGCGATTGCGCTGACATGCTCGATGATCGAACCGCACATCGGATTCGCCGCGTGTCTCGCAAGCGTCGTATGGATTCCGAAGATTCGGATCCCGCTCGTCATCGGCCTCGGCACGCTATCGATCGTCGGCCTCGTCGCACTTGGGCTGGACAACAACCTGCTGTACGTTCAGAAAATTCTGCCGCTGCAGATTCTCGCCGAGGAGCCGGCGCAGAATCAGATGAGTTTGACGTGGCTGTTGTATTGGTTCGGAGCATCCGCCGGGCTCGCGACGCGCTTGGGATCGCTCTCGTATCTCGTCATGCTCGTCCTGGGCGTCGTGTTCGCACGCTCTTCGGCACGAGCCTTACGAACGGATGCAGCGATTCCGCTCGTGCCGACGGGTCTCGTCGTTCTCGGCGGCCCTTTCATCCATCTCGTGCAAATTGAAGTAGCCGTCATCTGCGCGTTGCTGTTCGCGGGTCGTGCCGAGCGCTATCGTGGTCTCGCGTGGTGCGCCGTGATCGGGTTCTCGGTGATCTGGTCGAGCGAGCCGTGGCTCTCCCATCCGTGGAGTCTTTCTCGGCTTGAATCGCTCGTCATAGCGGCTGCCATTGCAGCGTACGCGTTCGGCCGCGGCGTGCCGGCGAGGATGCTAGCCGTCGGTGCCGTCGCCGCACTTGCGTACATCGTCGTTACGACGGCACTATTGCACGTTTCGCAGACTCCGATCCGCATCGCACAGTCCTCGAGTGCGTACAGCGCCGAACTCGGAACAAACGACCGCTATACGACCGGCATTTGGGGCGTCGATATTCGCCAACGCGACAACACGCGAATCTCTTCGTACGTTACGTTGTTCAGCAAAGCACCGCCCTGGATCTCGCTCATCGCATTGCTCGTCGCGATCGCGGCGACGACGCGCGGGCAAAGCATGAAAGGTCGAGTGTCGCCGTAACGGAACGGCACCTACGAGCCGACGACGAGCTTCACGAAGCTCTTCGGATGAACGAACGCGGCAAAGGCGTCTTGCACCGCCTTGGCGCTCGTTCCCAGGATATTGTTCGCGTCGATTCGGCTTTGGTCGAGGGGCAGTCCCGTCGTCGCATACTCGAGCAGTGAGGATCCGATCGACTCGATCGAAGCATCCGCTATGACCGTCTTACGAACGATGGACGATTTAATGAGCGAGAGTTCGAAAGGTTCGACGGGCTGCGTCTTAAGTCGATCGATTTGATCATCGATCATCGAGATGATGCGATTTCGATTCCCCGGCAATGATGCAAAGTCGATCGAAAAGCGCGTTCGAGAGTCCTGCGTCTGAAGTCGTGATGCGATACTGTAAACGAGCCCGGCATTCTGACGGAGGTCGCGGAATAGTCGGCTTTGCTCGGGGCTGACCGACCCGCCGCCGAGAACGGCGTTGCCCAATTGTAATCCGTAATACGAGGGGGCGGTGCGTGGTAGCGGGATCATCTGAGCGAGCGTTACGTTGTCTTGATCGATCGGCAGCGTGAGCTTCGTCTCGCTCGGCTCGTTCTGCGGAACGCCCGGCAAGTCTAGGCTGCTGACGCCCGTGGTCGGTGCTTGCCACGCGCCGAAGCTCCGTTCGACGATGGCGTGCGCGGCGTCGGCCGTGATGTTCCCGACGACGACGATCGTCGTCTGATCCGGACGCATCGTGAGGGCGTAATACGATTCTACCTGGTCGAGCGTGAGACTCTGAATTCCCGCGAGCGTGGGCTCGCGGAGCGTCGGGTCTCCCGGCGGCAGGAGTTTTGCGTCGAGTTCTCGCGCCGCGATCGTGCCCGTGCTGTTCAGCGCGGTCGCGAGCTCCTGTGCGGCTCGCTGTCGGGCAATGGAAAACGTCGGCGCGTCGAATCGCGGATGCAGCTCGTTCTGTGCCAATAAGGCGACGGCTCCATCGAAAGATTTCGCGGTCGTTTGAATGCCGAAACTGGAGCCGGCGGCGATCTGCGAATCGATATCGTCCTGCGAACGTTGGAACGACGTACGGTCTTGCGTCTGCGTTCCGAGATCGAACATCGTCTCGAGAACCGATGAAACACCCTCTTGTCCGGTCGGCTCCTGTAAGTTTGCGTTGGTTTTTACGGAGCCGAATAAGAAGACGGAGTCCGAGATCGTCTCGGGCTGAACGATGAGCGTTAGTCCGTTGGACAGCGTGCTTCGAACCGGCGAACGTCCCGAGGGCGGAACGCTGACCTGCGAGATCAAATCGGAGGCCCACGACGGTAGGTGTTCCGCCGGCACTTGGGTCCCGACGGGCTTTTCCGTACCCATCTGAGGTGGTGCTGCAGCGGCAGTCTTTGTCGCGTCTGCCGACGGTGTAAGCGCGCCGATGATCGCATGGTTGACGTCGAGGTAGCGTTTCGCAACGCGGTTGACGTCGGCTAGCGTGACGCCCGCGATGAGCTGCTGCTCGCGCTCGATGGAAGGCTCGTTATCGAGCGCGATCGTTGTCGACCAATCCGAAGCGAGCGACGCGATCGAATTGCGACTCAACTCTTGACCCGAGATCGCTTGACGTTTCGTCGTCTCGAATAGCTCGCGCGGGACGCCGTGTCGTGCGTACGCCGTCACGATTCGCTCGAGTCGGCGAGCCATCGACGAAGGATCGCCGCCCTGAGGCAGTGCGGCGGTCGCGAATGCGAGCTGGCCGACAGGCAGATATGGTAAAGGCGTCCATTCAGCATCGATCGACGCACCCGAATCGACGAGTGCGCGGAATGGCCCGCGCTCCGAGCCGAGCATTTGCTGAAGCACGAACGCCGGTAGGAAGTCCTGGCTCTCGATGCCCGGGAAACGAAAACCGATTGCCGCGAGCGGATAGACGAGAGTCGTCGGTCGTCGGATCATCGTTCGACGAAGCGTCGTGAGGTTGACCGCCGCATGTGGGGCGATCGCGCGCTTCGGAATCGTCGAGAAGCGTTCGCGCACTTCGGCGAGCACGGCGTCGGCATCGACGTTGCCGGCGATGACGAAGACCGCATTATTCGGCGCGTACCAGCGTTTATAGAATTCTTTGAGCTCCGTTCCCGTAAGGCGATTAAACGCCGCGACGGTTCCGACGCCTTGATGAGAATACGGGCTGCCGGCGAATGCGATCGCCTGGGCCTCGGAGAAGAAATCACCGCCTGGAGTCGACTCGTCGCGGATCACTTCCTGTTCGATCGCACCTCGCTCGTTCTGCCATTCGCTCTGCGCGTCCAGAACATCGGTCATGCGATCCGATTCGATGCGGAGGACGGCGTCGAGATTCGAAGCGGGCACGGTGAATGAGAATTGCGTTAGCGTGTCGGACGTGGAAGCGTTGAAATCCCCTCCGAGCGCCGTCGCGACGGTTCCCAGCTCGCTCGTCGAGAGCCGTCTCGTGCCGCGGAACATCATATGTTCTTGAGCGTGGGCCATCCCGGGAGCGTCCGCGGGATCGTCACGCGTCCCGACGAGGTACGTCATTACCGTCGAGACGACGGGCGCTAGCGTATTACGCACGATGACGACTTGTAAGCCGTTCGGCAGAACAGCCTTCGTTACGTCGGCCTGCGACGTAGGCGCGCTTGTAGCTGGCGCGACGAGCATTGCCGAGAAAACGAGCAGAAGCGACGGGCGAACGCAGATCGTTTTCAGTCGCGAGATGAGGAAAAGGCGAAGCATTCCCGACGCTTGGCTCTCCATGCTCCAAACGCCCCTACCCAGCCACATCGGGTGTTTTAGGGTCCCGGTTTTGCGCGAGTCCGCATTGCCGCCGGCTGCGATGTCCGACGAAACGAAGGCACTCACGCGAAACCGCGAATCCGTCCGTCCCTGCAGTCGGTGATCCCCTGACTTCTAGGCCGATCGATCACAGGTGAAGCCCTCGGGCCATACGTATAGCCGTCAAGCGCGCTGTTTCGGAGGAAGTGTGTGAATATCGTCCTCGCATCTAGCGTGAGAAACGATCCCACGCTGTCCATTGCGATATTGCAGCGAGCGTTGCGAACCGAATACCTGGCGCTCGGGCAAGAAGCCACGTGCCTCTACAAAGACGATCTAGGCGTTCGTTTCGATCGGATTAACGAGATCGAATTCAGTCTGAAATGCGCCTTCATCGCTTCGCTGACGAAGGCCGACGTTTTAGATTTTAAGGTAGGCGACGGGCTCTACAGTGCGCTTCGCAGTAAGATGAATCGCCGAACGCGTTCGCAAATCGTCGTCGCGCGCTCGCATGGTCTCGATTTTATAAATTACCGCATCAAGAGGCGATACGCCCGCGAGACCGGACTGCATATGTCGTGGAGGGAGCGTTTGTATTTCGGCGGTTATCTGCTATGGCAGGTCCACAATCACATGCGGTTAGCCGATCTATGCCTGTTTCTGAATCAGGAGGAACACGACTACGCGATCGAGCGGCTCGCGATCGATCCGAACAAATGCATCGTCGTGGATAACGGCATCCCGGATCACATGATCGGACTACCCGAACCGCAACGGCGTCAAGGCTCGAGCGTTAGAATTGCGGTCCTCGGCAGTTACGGCGTTCGCAAAATTAACGTTTCTCCCAAGGCGCTCAACGTAATTCTACAACGGCATCCTTCTGTCACGGTCGACTTCCTCGGCACCGGTGTCGCCGACGACAGGGTCTTGGCCGATTACGCCTCATCGCTGCACGATCGCATAACGAACGTCACGACATATGACCATGCGACGTTGAGCTCGCTCCTGCGTAGATACGACGTGCTTTTCTCACCCAGCATGGCGGAGGGCTTCAGCCTGTCGGTTTTGGAAGCGATGGCGTGCGGACTCGCGATCGTGTCGTCCGACCTGTCCTATCTCACCGATCGTTTGCAGGCTGATAGCGAAGCCGTATTTTTCGAACGATTGAACGCTGATGCGATGATCGAGGCTCTACACCGCGTAATATGCGATTCGACCCTTCGCGATACCCTGCGGCATGAAGGCTATCGGCGCGCGCAGCACTACTCGTGGCGTCGCATCGCGAGCGACATGATGAGCCTATACACCTCACATTTGGATCGGCTTACCGCAGCGCGTCGCGGGCATGTCGGCAGGTAACGTTCGTCGGCATAGTGCACATTAAATTCGTACTTGGGAAATCGGTTTTGCGGGCACTCCAACCACCGTTTGATGATCCGCGACATCTCTCGTCACGACTGCGCCGGCACCGACCACTGAGTGACAGCCGACGGATACGCCCGGTAGAATCTTCGCGCCACCTCCGATCCACGTTCCATTTCCGATCCGGATTGGTCGCGGTTCGTTCGTCGTCGTACCATGATGATTATTCGTAAGAAATAGGCAAGCGGGGCCGATCATGGTATCTTGATCTATTCGAACCGGAGCGAGATTTTCGAAAAAACAGTTACCGTTTATAAAGACGGCGTTGCCGATGATCAAACGAGAAGGATATTGAACGTAAATCGGGCCTAAAATAAATGCCGTCGTTCCCTCGAAGCGGACCCCGGCCAGCTTCAGCAAGACGAAGCGCATCTTGCGAAATAGCCGATATGGCAAAAGGTTAGATGCCGTTATAAGCACGACACCTAAAGCGTCGCGGTAGCGTTGCGATCGTGCGTCGGTCGTGTTCATATATCGCGGCCTCCGAGACGATTAAGTGTAAAGGGATACCGGGGAAGCCGACCCGCTCGTACAGTCACCCAGCCGCGTAACCATCCTTACCGCGGCTCGAATTCGATGACGACCGGATAGATGCCCAGCTTTACGGTGGTAGATGCCGAACGCGTGATTAACGAGCCGTCCGGTCGCCAGACATGCATGATCGTGGCGCGATATCCGGGAACGCTCACCGATGCTGGGGCAATCGGCACATCGATTGCCTGTTGCTTCTGCCAGTCGAAGTCGGTTTGCTCGCGGTATACTGCGAGGAGAATCGTCCCGTTTCGCTTCTCCGCTACGACATGATGCACGACTGATGGCGCCGAGATCGAGAACGCGACCTGCTTCGGAACGAAGTGCGCGCCGGGATCCGAGTAGAGGGAAATCAAATTCTTGAGGGCGCCGTATTGCGGTTTGGGCGTCCCGGATGCATCGATGATGCCTTCGCCGCCAAACATGTTATCGCCCGGCATGTCGGCGAGTTGGTAGTAATATAGTCGCGTAGCGCCGAGATTCAGCCATTCGAACGCAGCTCGGACGTAGTAGGCGGATACGATCGGCGCCGGTATCGCGCACGGCCGCGTTTGGTACGGCTCGCCTCCTCGGACGTAATTATTGTAAGAAAACTCGGTTACGAAATATCGCGGTGCGACCTGGGTGATGAGATCTGCGGCTTGACTCAGGGGCTTGTATCGGATAGTGCCGGGATTGTCACCGCAGACGCCGTAATGCACGTTGGCGTAATCCACGTATGAATTGAGATTTCCTAATGCTAACGCGCTGTTTATCTTAGCGAGCGACGGCGCCACGACCGGAATGCCCCAGTTACGAACCAGTGGTGCTTGCTGCTGAACGCACGAGCGAACCGTCTGCGGCCATGACGGATCATGCGTGTTGTCGGACTCATTTCCGCAAAGTTCGACGAAATCGGCATTCGGATTGTCCGCGCGAAGCGCCTCAAGCTGTGTCGGAGTCGTCGTGATGTTGGTGGAAATGCTGTTGTGGCGAAACCAGGATGCGTCGGAATCTCGTACGTGACGAATACCCGACGACAGCAACAGACTTCGAATAGCGGGAACCGTCATATACGGTGAGTTGCGGTAACCGAAATGCGAGTCGACGCCGATCAAATCGGCGATAGAGTCTGCTGGAATGATCGTGTCGCCCCGACGGCTCGTCGATGAGGCGCGTACGGCATCCGGTAACGAATATTGCGGTGGCGGCGCTTCGGCCAATGTGGAGGATGAAGGATCCATCGCATCGATCTCGGCCGGAATCACGCCGCGTCGTCCTGCAACGTCGGCAAGCGTGCTTTGCGACGATGCGTCGCTCGGGCGTCTCGAAGTCGATGAGAAGGTCTGCGCGGAGAGCTGGAACGACGCGTGGTAGCTCGCCGGCGGAATCGATGACGGGATCATTATATCGGCCTTTCGTCCTTCGGTCTGCTGTTTACATTCACGACGGGAAGCTGCATCGATCGTATGCTCGTAGCCGGTCGTTCGAGTCGCGCGCTCGTTCGCGAAATGATACGGCGGTGCGCTCGAGCGGCGAGCGCGACCTCACCTTTTGGAATGGTCACGGCCTCTAGATATCGCCGCACCTCGGCGAGATGCGGACGACGACGGCGCGCTGAGAGAAGCGAGGTTCGACCGGGCGAACGTACGAGCCGGAATATATGTGGGACCGTCGGATCTATCGTGCGGAAAGAGACTGGCCCGGGCAACGATCCTTATTCCGCTTTTGGATCGTCTGCATGGCGTCGTTGAGTTGGTTGAGAACAGTACCGAGCTTTTCGTTGAGCGGATCTTCTGATGCGAACGCCTTTTGAACGTTTTGCAGCTCGTCGTGGCTTTTCGCGATCCGTGCATACGCGCCGGCTTCCCGCGAACATTGGGTCATGCGTGCGTCGTTCTGCTGACGGGTTAGTCCGTTCGAGTCGGCTAGGGCCGGCTGGGCGGCATCGGCTTGAGCTAGGTAAGCGATCGATCCGATCGAAGCGAGTGCGAGCGTTCTACGAAAATTCACGAGTGAGCCTCTTATTCGACGATACAGTGTACTGGCCGGTAACGCGCGCATGCATTTCGCAGTTCCATTGCCGTGGGTCGGTTCGTGTAAGGATTGCGTCTCACTCGAACGACTCTGGAATCGCATCGAGGTGCTCGTCCAGTGCCGTACGGATCTCGTCGCGCAATGACTCGCTCGGGAAGCGGACGATCGCCGCTTCGAAGAATGCGAGCGCGATCATTCGCGCTGCCGTCGACCGCGTCACGCCGCGCTGTTGCGCGTAGAAGAGCGTGTCTTCGTCGAGCGATCCGATCGACATGCGTCGACGTACGCCGACGTCGCGTTCGTCGATACTTGACGTCGGCGTCGCCACGACATTTGCTCCGCGCGAAAGGACGAGCGCGTCGTCGGCTAGCGACGCGTCTGCGCGTCCGGAGTTCGAGCGAACGCGCAGTCCCGTTCGCACCCGGGCCCGGCCGTGCCCCGAGAGCACTCCGCGCAGTACGGAACGAGACGCCGTAAGGCGCTCGCGGTGATCGATCTCGAGTGCGAAGTCGACGTTGCCGAAACCGCGCGCGAAATATAGGACGTTGCATTCGACGTTCGCTCGCTCGTTGGCGAGCGGCGCGTCGAGCACGCTGCGCACGAGGCCGCCACCGAGTTCGGCGACGTGCCAGGCGATACGCGCTCCGGCGGCGCACCTCGCCGCACGCCGTATCGCGATGCGCGCGCCCTCGTCCGCCTGCTGTACGACGACGTAATCGAGTTCCGCGCCCTCCGCGAGATCGACCTCGACCGTGCCCGCGATGAAAGACGCAGTCGAGCCGACGTGCCGTTCGACGATCGTCGCTCGCGCACCGCAGCCGATGCGCACGACCGTCTGTGGAAAGACCGCGCTCGCCTCACCGGGGCGGCCCGACCAAACGATCTGCAGCGGTGCATCCAGCACGACGCCGTCGGGAACGTCGAGGTACGCGCCGCAATTTTGAAACGCGTTCGCGAGCGCGACGAAGCGGTCGATTTCCGGCGCCACAATCCGCCGATGCGTTCGCGCGACGTCGGATCGCACGCGCGGATCGCGAAGCGCCCGTGCGAGCGACGCGATCGTGACGCGCGGATCCGCGTGCGTCGCGGCTGGTTCCAGAACGATCGGGCCGAGATGAACGAGTCCACCCGCGTTCTCGACGGCGAGCGCCGGCGCGTCCGGTGTCGCGTCGCTCCGGGGTGCGGGGCGGTGTCGCGGCAACGCGGGCACGCGGGCCGTGCCGCTCGACCATCGCAGATCGTCGAAATCGAATCTTCGATAGTCGTACCGCCAGCGCCGAGGGAATTCGCCGTCCGCGTGTCTCGAAACGTCCGCGTACGTCGCGAGCGCGTCGCGACGTGAGGCTTCGTCGATCGCGCCGCCGCCGCTCGGTCCGAGGTCGTCGAGCTCCGCGACTATCGCTGCGAGCATGGACGGCGTCGGATCAAAATCGAGGGCGTCGGAGATCGCGGGCATGGACGGACCCCGTTGCTCGCCGAGCGGCGACGGTCCCGCTCAGATCCCGTCGACGACAAACGTCGCCGGTAGCAATCCGCGGGCTGCGTTTCCGATGTAGAGATCGCTGCCTATAAGTTCGCCGACGTCGATCGTGCGCTCGACGGCGGCGCTCGCGGCGAGCAGTCGCGCGCGCAAGATCCCGTTGAGGGCACCGTCGGTGAGCGGCGGCGTCGCGAGCGTGCCGTCACGATCGCGGAGGAAGAGCGTCGTCCTGGCGCCGTCCGCGACTTCGCCTCGATCGTTGCGGAGCAGCGCTTCGAAGCAGCCGCGTTCCCGAGCGTACGCGCTCGCCGCATCGTACGCCGAACGGCGAGTCGTCTTATGCCGCAGCAGGGGGTCGGCGCTGTCGAGCGTCACGGGCGAGAGGCAGACGCGCGCCGGCACGTCGTGTGCATCGAGCAGGCGGCGCGATACCGAGAACGTCGCTGCCGCCGAGAGCTCGACGCGAACGACGGTCGAGGCGTTCGACGATGTCTCCGCATACGCTTCGGCGCACGCGCGCGCGATCGTGCGCGCGATCTCCGAGCGAACGATCGGAATGCCGAGACGTTCGGCGCTGTCGCACATGCGATCGATATGCAGCGTACGTTCTTCGTCCGTCGTGCCGGCCCGCAGCGTCTCGAAGATTGCCACGGGCTCGGCTTCGTCGGAGAACAAGCGGCGTTTGATCAGGATCTCCGCCCACTCCGTCGACGCTTCGGAGTCCGCGACGATGCCGCCGCCGATGCGAACCTCGGCCCGCTTCGTCGTCGTGTCGAGCGCGATTGTACGGATCGCGACGTTCCACGTGCCGGTGCGCTCGGGCAACAGATAGCCGATCGAGCCCATCGCGATCCCGCGCGGCGCGCACTCGAGTTCTGCGATCGTGCGCATCGCGGATTGTTTCGGCGCGCCAGTAATGCTGCCGCACGGAAACGTCGCCTCGAAAATCTCGTAGAGCGTCGCTCGCTCGCGCAGCGTGCCGCGGATCGTCGAGGTCATGGTCGCGAACGTAGGATAGCGTTCGCGCTCGAAGAGCCGCTCGACGCGCACCTCGTCGCAGATGCGGTGCAGATCGTTACGGAGCAGATCGACGATCATCACGTGTTCGGCGCGATTCTTCGCGCTCGCGAGATCGACGATCGCCCCTGGTCGAGACGTACCTTTCATCGGCTTCGTCACGATCTCACGACCCGTTCCGAAGTGCAGAAAAAGTTCGGGCGAGAGCGAGAGATACGCGCGATCGTCGTGCTCGACGAACGCGGGATGCGGCACTGCTGCGCGCGCAAGCAGCGATGCGAACAGCGCGCTCGGATCGTCGCCAAACGCGAACGCGAACGGAACGGTGAGGTTGACCTGATAGACGTCACCTCCGAGCAGGCTTCGCGCGATCTCGGCGAGCCCACGCTCGTATGCGTCTCGAGCGATGAGCGCGACCGGCATCGCATATGCGGCCCGGCGCTCACTCGTCATCGACGCTCGCTCGCATCCGCCGTCGCCGTCGCCGTCGCGGTTGCGGTTGCGATTTGCCGCCGACCCCGGGTTCGGCGGTGCGAAGATGCCGATCGCGAGCAGCGGCGTTTCCGCCACGCGCGGCACGTCGATGCCGAGGAACGCGGCGCCGCATTCGTACGTCACATAGCCCGCGATTGCGTAGCCCGCGTCGAGGGCTTCTTCGAGGCGCGCGAAGGCCGAGCCCAACTCGCGCGCGCCTTCGGGCGCGACGATCTCCATCGGGTCATCGAAGACGAGCCGCCGTTCGCCGCCGGGAAACATCACGCGAAGTGCCACGTGCGAGCGGTTCGCGCGATACGCGCGGAAACGCTTCGCCGGACGCCGTTGCGGGCACGTTGCCCGCATGCGTTATCGAAAACTCGGGCGTTCCGGCGTCAGCATCTCCGCGGTCGGCCTCGGCTCGTGGCTCACATACGGCGGCAGCGTCGAGGCGGAGGCGGCCGCGGCATGCATTCGGCGTGCGTACGAACGCGGCATCAATTTCTTCGATACGGCGAACGTCTATTCGGGCGGCCGCGCGGAAGAAGTCGTCGGCGACGCGATCTCGGCGTACGATAGGTCGTCGATCGTGCTCGCCACCAAGGTGTACTTCCCGATGGGCAAGGGCCCGAACGACCGGGGGCTCTCGCGCAAGCACGTGACGGAACAGTGCGAAGCCTCGCTCGAACGCCTCGACGTCGATTACATCGATCTCTATCAGTGCCATCGCTACGATCGCGAGACGCCGCTCGACGAGACGTGCCGCGTCATGGACGACCTCATTCGAGCGGGCAAGATTTTGTATTGGGGCGTCTCGGAGTGGAACGCCGATCAGATCGCTTCGGCCGTCGCGCTGTGCCGCGCGAACGGATGGGAGCAGCCGGTCAGCAATCAGCCGCAATACAGCGCGTTGTGGCGGCGCATCGAAGAGCGCGTGCTCCCGACGACGCGCGACTACGGTCTCGGTAACGTCGTCTGGTCGCCGCTCGCGATGGGCATCCTCTCGGGCAAGTACACGGACGCGTCGCATCCGCCCGCCGGCTCGCGCGCGGCCGGCAAATCGAAAGACATGATGGAGGACTACTTCACGCAGCCCGTGCTCGATGCGGTCGCGAAGGTGAAGCCGCTCGCCGCCGAAGCCGGTACGTCGCTCGCGTCGCTCTCGCTCGCGTGGTGTCTGCGGCGCGGCGAGATCTCGAGCGTCATCATCGGTGCGTCGAAGCCCGAACACGTCGACGACAACGTCGCCGCGGCCGACCTCGACGTCGATCCCGCGATCTTCGCGAAGATGGATGCGATTCTCGAACCTGTCGCGCCGTACGAGCCGTACACCGCATAACGCTCTACGTCGAAACGGTCAGGCGGACCGTTACGGGTCGATCATTCGCCTGTTGCGAGATGGCCGGATTCGCGATATCGAGGATAACGTTCGTATCGAGGAGCACGTGGTCGTTCCTGTGCAGGCGCTCGCGCCGAACGTCGAGGCACTGTGCCATCGAACGTTAGACGGGGAACGCTTCTTCGCGCGATCGATTCAGCGCGTCGCGGTATGCGGGATCGTTGTAGTACCGGCGCGCCTGCGCGCGTACGGCTTCGAACGTTTCGCGCTGTATCTCGTTCGCGTTGACGATGCGGATCCGTTCGTCGACCGTGGCCTCGGGGAATTCGCCGTAGCGATCGCCGATCGCCGGATTGAGAAACGATGCGAGGATCGAGCGAACGTCGCGCAGGTCGAGTTCGACCGTCTCGTCGCGCTCGAGCGCCGCGGCGATCTCGTCTCCGAGAAGCCGGCCGTCGTTCGACGACAGGATGAATCTTCCGAAGCGATCGTTGAGGGAGACGGTCATGGGAGGAGCCCTTCGCCGGAGGAGAGCGGACGTACTCGTGCGGGAAGTGTGAGAACGATCAGCGTCCCGGGAAACCGCGTCGACAGGCGTGCGGTTTGCCATGCTTCGCCGTCGGCTTGCGCGAACGCCGCGCCGCTCGCTACGAGTAGCCGCGCGCCGTTGCGGCGGACGAATCCTCGGACGATCGCGAGCCCGAGCCCTCGCGACGTGCGTAAGCTCGAACGCCCGGGCTCGAATGCCCATTCGAGAACGCGAATCGGATCGACGTCCTCTTCACTTGCACGGTCGAGAAGCGCGGCGAGGTTCGCGAGGCGTTCGATTCCGTCGTGCGTGAGATCGATCCGACCGATTCCATGCGGCGTCCTCGTTCGAGGCGAGCGTCAGTCGTACGTGCCGGCGAGATACCAGCGCCCGCGCTCGCGGATGATCCGCACGAGCGCGCCGTCGTCGAGCAGGACGTCGTAGGCGTCGTTCGCGATCGGCGAGCAGCCGCCGTCGAGCGTCTCGCCCCACCACGCTTCGTCGACGCGCCAGGGCCCCGCGCATTCGACGATCGCGCGCGCTCCGACGCTCGCCGGCTGACCGCGCCGCACGCGAACCTCGATCGCCTTCGGCGCGAGCACGCGATATCCGATCGTCCCGGTCTCGGACGTCGCGGCGGCCGGCGCGCGATCCGCGAGCGCGGCCCGCGTCGTACGCGCGAGGCCGCTCGCGGTGAACGGTTCGTAGGCCATCCGCGCTTCGTAGCGGTTCCCGGAGACGACGCAGGCCCGCTTCACGGCCTGCGCGCCGAGCGCGGCTTCGAGCCGCGCGAGCGCGATGCCGACGATCTCGGGATCGGGATCGCGCCCCGCGAAGAGCGAGAGTTCGGCACCGCCCTCCTCGAGGCGTTCGGCACGCAAGCGTAAGCCCGTCACGGGCGTGTCGAGCGTCGTGCCCTCGAGTCGCGCGCGCAGGAGATCGAACATCGTCGCGGCTTGCGCGGTCGGCTGCGCGAGGTGCGTTACGAGTTCGCGGGTCGTGCCGTCGTCGCACTCGAGCTCGAAGCGCAGCGTGCCGCAGCGCTTACCGAGAAACGCGACGTCTTCGGCGACGCGCGCGACGAGCGTCCGCAGCGCGAAGAGCAGCTGCTCCTCGCACTCGGCCGTCCCTTCGCCGTAGAGCGCGCGATCGATCGCGATCAGCCGCGTGCGCGGCACGAGCGGTTCGTCGTCGCGGCCGCACGCGCGATCGTGCCAGCGCGCCGCCGCGGGCCCGAAGCGGCGCACGAACGGGCCGTGCGGGAGCGCAGCGAGATCGCCGAGCGTCGCGATGCCCAGGAGCGCGAGGCGATCGAGGACGTCCGGATCGAGATCGAGCGCGCGCAGCGGCAGCGGCGCGACGAACGCACCCTCGTCGCCCGCGCGAACGACGGCGCCGCTAAGCGTGCGGGCGGCCATCCGCGCGACGAAGGCGTTCGGGCCGAGCCCCACGCGGAGCGGCAGCGCGGCGAGTTCGGGATCGTTCGCGAGCGCGTCGCGTACGCTCGCGAGCCACTGCCGCTCGGGCCCCGAGATCCCGCGCATCTCCAGGAGCGCCGTCCCGTCGCCCGCATCTTCGACGAGCGGCGAGGCGGCGTCGAGCGCGTCGAGCGCGCGTTCCCAGAGCGCCCGGCAGCGCGCCGGCTCGTCGACGGCGACCGCCGCCTCGCGGGCGG